>JANPNB010000493.1:0-5944 GCA_031427275.1 Alphaproteobacteria bacterium
GGTGATGGTGTCCACCGATGTCTATCTGTCCCTGACCTTGGTGGTGGCTGCACCCCTGGCCACCCTCATCATGCGTCGGTTTTCCAAGCGTTCCGGCGCGGCGGCCAAGGGGGCGATGGCCGAGACCTCAGCCCTCTCCACCGCCATTATGGAAAGCCTGGACGGGGTCCGAGTGGTCAAGATCGAAAACCGCGAGGCGTTCGAAGAAGCCCGGGTGGCCCAAGTGGTCAAGCGGCGGCAGGACTTCTTGGTCAAGGGTGCCAATGCCAGGGCCCGCGCTGCACCAGCGACAGAGACCCTGATGACCCTGATCACCGCCGGGGTCATCGCCTATGCCGGTTGGCGCTCGCAGTCTGGCGGGATGAGTGTTGGGGCGTTTGTGGCGTTTATCGGCGGGCTTGGTTTGGCGTCACAGTCGCTGCGCCAGTTGGCCAACTTGCAGACGGTGTTCGCCGAGGGTCTGACGGCGGCGCGTAGGCTGTTTGCGGCCTTGGACGTGCAGCCGGAGGTCGCCGACGGGCCAGCAGCCAAGGCCATCGGTCGGAGCCTGGGCACCCTGGCCTTTGAGGATGTGGGCTTTGCCTATGCTGATGGGACGCCGACCCTTGAGAGCGTCAATTTCAAGGTGGAGCGGGGCCAGACCGTGGCCTTGGTCGGGCCTTCCGGCGGCGGTAAGACCACCCTGCTGAACCTGATTCCGCGGTTCTATGATGTCACCCAGGGCCGGGTGATGTTGGACGGGATCGACATTCGCCAAGTCACCCTGGCCTCGCTGCGCGATCAGATCGCCTTGGTGACCCAGGAACCTTTCCTGTTCGACGACACCATCGCGGCCAATATCGCCTATGGACGACCGGGGGCCAGTCAGGCCCAAATCGAGGCGGCAGCGGGGGCGGCAGCGGCGCATGACTTCATCCTGGCATTGCCAAAGGGCTATGAGACCGGTGTTGGTGAGGCGGGGGCCAGGCTGTCTGGCGGCCAGCGCCAGCGTATCGCGATTGCCCGCGCCTTCCTGAAGGATGCGCCGATCCTGCTGCTTGACGAAGCCACCAGCGCGCTGGACACCGCGAGTGAGGCTCAGGTTCAGGCGGCGCTGGCCAGGTTGATGGCCGGTCGCACCACCATCCTGATCGCTCATCGCCTATCCACCGTGCGCGGGGCAGACATCATCCAAGTGATCGACAAGGGTCGGATTGTTGAAACCGGCAACCATGCCGCATTGATGGCGCAGGGCGGACTCTATGCGCGGCTGGCCCAGAGCCAAGATCTGGAACCGGCCTCTTGAAGGCGTTCTTACGGCATCCCCGGGTTCAGGCGTTTCTGGGCTGGATATTGGGGTCCTATTTCCAGCTGATCCGGCGGACCACGCGCTGGCAGCATGAGGGGTTGGAGGGCGTTCGACCGATCCTGGCCAGCCAGCAGGGTGCCCTGACCCTGCTGTGGCATGGGCGTATCCCGATCTGGATGGGCATGGGCGAAGTGTGGTTGGCGCGTGAGAAGCGGGGATGCTTGGTCTCACCCTCGGCGGACGGCGAGTTCCTGGCCATGGCCTTGGCGCGGGCGGGTTACCCTTCCATCCGCATGTCCTCGGCCAAGAAGGGTGATGCCGCCAAGGCGCGCGCAGCGGTCGCAGGGTTTCGCGAGGCGATGAACCTGGTCAATGACGGCGGGGTGCTGTTGGTCACGCCCGATGGTCCGCGAGGACCCAATGAAGTGATAGCCCCTGGCGCGCTACAGATCGCCAAGCGGACCGGCGCGGCAGTGTTTCTAACGGGGTTAGCCGTATCTCCGGCCATGCGCCTTGAGGACCAGTGGGACCGCGCGATGATCGGTTGGCCGTTTGGACGCGGTGCGGTGGTCTGGGACGGCCCGCACTATGTCGCTGCCGATGCCGACGAGGCCGCGATCGGTGGCCTGATCAATGACTGGTCGCAGCGCCTGTCGACAGCTACCCGCCGGGCCGAAGCGCTTGTCGGGTCTCAGGGTCGAACAGCGTGAACCTGCCACTGGCTCTCTATCGCGGCGTCACCGGTCTCTTGGAGCCCTGGGTACCGAGCCTGCTCGCGCGGCGGGCTGGGCGCGGCAAGGAAGATGCTGCGCGGATCGCAGAGCGGTTGGGGAAAACCGCTGCCCCGCGCCCGCTGGGGAGTTTGGTCTGGCTGCATGGGGTCAGCGTTGGCGAAAGCCTTTCCCTGTTGCCGTTGGTTTCGGCGCTGGCGACGGCGCGGCCTGACTTGGTCCTGTTGGTGACCTCTGGCACGCGGACTTCGGCGGATCTGTTGGAACAGCGCCTGCCGCCTGGGGTCATCCACCAATACGCGCCTGTCGATGCGCCGAATGCAGTGGGTCGTTTTCTGGACCACTGGCAGCCACAACTTGGCGTGTTCGTCGAGAGTGAGCTGTGGCCCAATCTGATTTTGGGGGCTCAGGCCCGGGGCGTGAAGCTGGCGCTGCTGTCGGCTCGGATGACGCAGGCCAGCGCGAACGGATGGGGCAAGGTTCCTAGGGCTGCGCAGATCCTGCTCAATGGCTTTGACCTGATCCTGCCGCAGGACGGCGAGACCAGTGCGCGATTAGCCAAGCTGGGTGCCAAGACCCATGGGCAGCTCAATCTCAAGCGCCTGGGAGCGCCCCTCCCCTGCGACATGGCCGAGCTCTCTCGGCTGCGCGGCGACCTCGCCGGACGGTTTGTGATCTTGGCCTCCAATACCCATCCCGGCGAGGAGTTGATCATCGCTAAGGCGGTGAGCGGTCTTGACGCCCTGCTGGTCATAGCTCCACGTCATCCTGAGCGCGGAGACGCCATTGCCACTGAATTGGCGGGGCTGGGTTTGAAGGTCGCCCGGCGCTCACTGGGAGAGGCGATTACCCCTGATCAGAGCGTTTATCTGGCCGATACCTTGGGCGAGATGGGGCTCTTCTATGCGTTGGCCGACGTCGCGGTGATGGGCGGCAGCTTTGTCGCCGGGATTGGTGGCCATAACCCTCTGGAACCCGCGCGCCTGGGTGTGCCAGTGGTGACTGGGCCCGATGTGTTCAATGCCGCAGAGCTTTATGACGAGATGTTCGCTTGCGTCGCGGCGATCCCTGCTAAAGATGGTCGTGACCTGACCCGCCATCTCACGGGGCTGCTGGAGAACCCTCTAATTCGCCGTCAGATGTCCGATGCAGGCCTAGCCTATGCCGCGTGCCAAGGTGCGACGTTAGAGGCAGGAATGGACCTCCTGCACCCCCTGTTACCCGCATGAAGCTGCCAACCCCGCGCTGGTGGTACGTGCGAGAAGGGGCACCGGCACCGGTCACCCGCGCCCTGTTGCGCCCCGTCTCCTGGATATGGGCGGCCGTTACGGCGCGGAGGATCGCCACAACCGTGCCGGTCGATGTCGGCGTCGCGGTGATCTGCGTCGGCAACCTGACCGCCGGGGGCACGGGCAAGACACCGGTGGTGGCTGAGCTGTTGCGACGCTTATCGGCGAGCGGGGTAATCGCCCATGGCCTGTCGCGCGGCTATGGTGGGTCGCTGGCAGGCCCCACGCAGGTTGATCCTCAAACCCACACCGCAGCCGAAGTTGGCGATGAGCCGCTGATGTTGGCTGCAGACGCCACGATCTGGGTCGCGCGGGACCGCGTGGCCGGGGCGAAGGCCGCTGTCGCGGCGGGTGCCCAAGTGATCGTCATGGACGACGGGCACCAGAATCCTGGCCTGAAGAAGGCCCTGTCCCTCGTGGTGGTGGACGGCGAGACCCGCAACAACGAATGGCCACTGGGCGACGGCGCAGTGTTTCCCTCCGGCCCCTTACGCGAGCCTTTGGCAGTGGGATTGGCCCGGGCCGACGCGGTGATCTTGATGTTGCCCGCCGACTTGCAAACGCCCGATCCGGACTTGCTTAAGGTATTTGCCAAGACCCCGTTGTTGATCGCCCGGCTCCTTCCAACAGCCCCAACGCCGAGCGGGCCTCAGGTGGGTTTCGCCGGCATCGGCAAACCCTGGAAGGTGGAGCGCGCCTTGCAGGCTGCTGGCTGTGACTTGATCGAGTTCGTCAGCTTCCCCGACCATGCCGTCTATGACGAACGCAGGCTTGCGAGCCTAGCCGACCTGGCAGACCGTCATGACGCAGGACTGGTCACCACGCAGAAGGATTGGGTGCGATTGCCGCTAGCCTGGCGCGAGCGCGTCACGGCGTGGCCCGTGCAGGCGGTGTTTGAGGACGAGGCAGCGATTGAGCGGTTGCTTCACGCGGTCGTATCTTCACAGTGAGATCGACATTCAGTCGTCGCGGCCAAGCCAAAATACGTGCCTGCAATCAACTGGGTTCAAGCCAGGACGCGAAGGGCTGGACCGGTCGGCGGTCATAAATCGGCGTGGCTTCGCCCCGATTTTCATCGTGGCCGAGCAAATTGCGACCGCCGAACTCATTGCTCACTACATTCCAGCTTCGGCTCGAGCTTCTCGCCGATGCGGCTTAGGGAGTCATCCCGTGGCAATTTGATCCGTGCATCAGGCCTTTGAGAAAGGCGCGGCGGGCAGTGCCCGCGCGAACGGCGACCAAGAGTTCGCGATCTCGCCGACCTGCCCCGGTCATCCAGCGAACGGCCCAGCGATAGGGTATGGCCCCGCGTAGGGCAGCGATCATTGCGCGCTCCCCAAAAGGGTCGCGAACCTTCGACACGTCGATATCGACATCCGGACCCAAGATCTTGGTGAGGTCTGCAATCTCCCTGGCCACCTCGTTACAGTTTGGTGGATTGGTGGTGCTGTAGGGGGCGAGCGTGATCGCGGCCAGCAGTGGCGGGGTTTCACCCCCCATGAGCCCAAGGCTCATGTCTCGGTTTCCGACCGCTCTTGAGACCGATGGGGCACCTTGGGTTTGACGCGTCGCGCAACCGCCAAGTTGCGACACTAGGGCCGCCGCAACCAACCCCGTGACGACCAATCTCGTGCGCGTTTTCAAGGTGGGGCCCGTTGGAGTTTCGCAGGCGCGACCCCCTAGAGTTTTCACCAAGCTGGGTGGGACGACGTTTGGTGGCAATGGCTGAGGCCGACAGCCGACCAACCCCATCGTGGTAACGACGACAACCGCGACACTCAGCCGACAACGCACCGGCAATTGCCCGCTCACGCGAGCTTCCATGGCCCAGTGTTGGAAGGGAGACATCTGCAGCAAGACCCGTACTTATGCCCACGTGGCATAAGCGCACTTTGAGTTAGATAACTCAGATCCGCGTTGATAATTCGCAACAGTTCCGACGATTTTCGGAAAGGGTCCTAGGGCGTGCCCTAAGCCCCCGCCCGCTGCGCATATTTCCAGGCGCTTTCGGCCAGCAAAGGCACCCGCGCTTCCATGGCCGTGGCATTTGGGCTGTTGGCGGTTCCGTCGCGAACGCGGCCGACGATGCCTTGGCAAATCCCGGCTAGGCGGAACATGTTGTAGGCGAAGAACCAATCCAGATGCTCAAGCCCTGAGCGCCCGGTGCGTTCGCAATAGGCGGCAACGGCCTCCTCGATGGTGGGGATGCCGTGGGCTTTGAAGTCCGGAAGCGTGGCGATGGTGCCATTAACCCAGTTCATCAAGAGGTAGGTGAAATCGGCCAGCGGGTCGCCGAGCGTGCCCAGCTCCCAATCCAGCACGGCGATCACCCGGGCTTCGGTGGGGTGGATCACCATGTTATCCAGACGGTAGTCGCCATGCACCACACTGGTGCGATCCTGCGCTGGGAGCGACTTGGGCAGCCAGTCAATCAGCTTTTCCATGTCCGGCAGGTGGGTGGTCTCAGAGGCCTTATATTGCTTGGTCCATCGATCGACCTGACGGCCCATATAGTTTCCGGGCTTGCCGTAGTCGCCCAGGCCGATCGCGGCGTAATCCACGCCGTGCAGCTGGGCGATGGCCGCGTTCATCGCGTCGAAACAGGCGGCGCGTTCGTCGGGTGTGAGGCCGGGGAA
>JANPNB010000494.1:0-7973 GCA_031427275.1 Alphaproteobacteria bacterium
GAAGGTGGGGTCGCGCTGATCTCGTTGATATCGTTCATCGGCATTACCCTCGCCGTCGCTGTTCTAATTATCGTCATGAGCGTGATGAACGGCTTTCGCTCAGAGTTGCTGACCCGGATCTTGGGTTTTAACGGGCATGTCTATGTCACGGGCGGTCCGATCACCGGGCCGGACCGAGGCGACGTCGTCGCGCGGTTGGCAGCGATTAAGGGTGTCACCCAGGTCGCCCCTATTGTTGAGGCTCAAGCCATGGTGATGGGCCAGGGTCAAATCTCCGGTGCTGTGGTTCGTGGGATATCGCCCTCGGACTTGGCCGCCACCCACTTGGTGTCGGACAACATTGTTCGCGGTTCACTTGAGGGCTTCGGTGAGGGTGAATATGGCGGCGATCTCATCCTGGTCGGTGATCGCTTGGCTCAGAACCTGGGTGTGCAGCCGGGCGACGCGATCACCCTGGTGTCCCCCTCAGGCGGTGCGACAGCCTTTGGTGCCACACCCCAACGCAAGACCTACACAATCGTTGGGACCTTCAGTGTCGGCATGAGCGACTATGATCAATCGTTCATCTACATGCCCCTGGAGCAGGCCCAGCTCTTCTTTGGGCGCGATCTGAGCATCGATTTCGTCGAGTTGAAATTGGCAGACCCCGACCACGCTTCAGATATGAAGCCTGAGGTTTCGCAGCTTGTTGGTCCGACCTCGATCGTTACTGATTGGACGCAAAAGAACGCGTCATACTGGGGCGCGCTTCAGGTGGAACGCAAGGTGATGTTCTTGATCCTGATGCTGCTTGTGGGCATCGCGGCCATGAACATCATTTCAGGGCTTTTGATGCTGGTGAAGAATAAAGGCAAAGACATCGCGATCTTGCGAACCATGGGGGCGGATAAGGGCTCAATTTTGCGGATTTTTTTCATGGCTGGTGCGACCGTTGGTGCATTGGGTACCCTGACTGGCCTGGTTATCGGTATCCTTTTTTGCCTGTTCATTGATCCCATCCAACAGGCCGTCGAGTGGATCAGTGGCGCACAGGTGTTTTCCGCCGACGTTTATTTTCTGTCGCGCATCCCAGCCAAGATCGATTGGATGGAGATTACCGTCATTGTGAGTTGGTCGTTGGGTGTAGCCTTCCTGGCAACGCTGCTACCCGCCTGGCAAGCCGCGCGCCTCGATCCGGTTGAGGCGTTGCGCTATGAATAGGCGCGTCCTTGGCCTTAGGGGGCTGTGCCGAACCTATCAGTCGGGTGATCGTACGCTTCAAGTGTTGAACGGTGTCGATCTGGATGTGTCGGCCGGTCAGATCGTTGGTCTGATTGGACCTTCGTGTTCGGGTAAGTCGTCTCTGCTTCATGCCGCAGGGCTGTTGGAGCATCCCACGGCAGGCCAAGTTTTCATCGACGACCGCGATTGCTCGAAGCTGAACGATCAGGACCGGACCCAGATCCGGTTAGCTACGATCGGTTTCGTCTATCAGGCGCATCATCTCCTCCCTGAATTCAGCGCCCTCGACAATGTCGCCTTGCCGCAGATGATTGCAGGCAAATCGCGCCGATTGGCCCGTGAGCGGGCCGATGAACTTCTCACGGAGTTAGGCCTTGCCCAGCGCCTTGATCATCAACCAGCTCAGCTTTCCGGCGGTGAGCAGCAGAGGGTCGCCGTGGCGCGCGCTCTGGCCAATAAGCCGCGCCTGCTGCTGGCCGATGAGCCGACTGGAAATCTTGATCCAGCCACATCGACAGCCGTCTTTGCCAGCCTCTATGCGCTGGCCCGCCGAGAGGGTGTTGCGGCACTTGTCGCAACCCACAACCTTGGCCTGGCCCGTCATATGGACCGAGTCATGGCCATGGTTGACGGCAAACTGGTCGAACAGACCCTGGTTTAAGTGCCGAAAAAAGACCCCCTTGCAATGAGAACAAAACAGCAATAGAACATACAGCGAACGTGCAAGATAATGGAGTCGAAGATGGTTCGTTTCGCTAGGGAATCGCTGGCCTTTATGTCGGTGGCGAGCTTTGTTTGGGTTATGTGCCAAGTGGCCCAGTTCGCAGCTTAATAGATTAGGAGATTACAGGTGAGCGACGGTCGAGGTTTCGTTCATCTGCGGGTGAAATCGGCCTATTCCTTGCTTGAGGGTGCGATCAAGGCCGAGGCGATCGGCAAGCTTGCACTGGCCGATGAGATGCCGGCAGTGGCCCTAGCCGATCGTGCCAATCTGTTCGGCGCGCTCGAGTTCTCTGTTTTAACAAAGGAAACTGGCGTTCAGCCCATAGTGGGCTGTGCCTTGCCGGTGACCGGCATCGGGGGGCGATCACCGGAGCGCTGGGCCAAGGTGCCGACAATTGTGCTCCTGGCTCAAAACGAACAGGGCTATCTCAACCTCTCAGAACTCTCGTCCTATGCCTTTCTTGAGGCAGATGGCACGGAAGAACCTAGCGTTCCCTGGGCTAAGATTGTTGAGCATTCCGAGGGCCTTATCCTGTTGTCGGGGGGTTCGGATGGTCCAATCGATCCGCTCTTTGTCGCTGGCAAACCCCAGGAGGGCGGGGCGGCCCTGAGTGAGATGTCGCGGGTGTTTGGACATCGGTTCTACATCGAACTGCAGCGCCACGGCTTGGCCAACCAAGCTGTCGCGGAGCCAGAGCTCGTGGCATTTGCCTATGCCAATGACGTCCCGCTGGTTGCGACCAACGACGTCTGCTTTGCGACCGCTGACCTCTATGGCGCCCACGAGGCGCTTCTCTGTATCGCCGATGGTGCGTTTATGGGCCAAGATGATCGCCGGAAGGTCACACCGGAACACTGGTTCAAGCCAGCGCACGACATGCGAGCGCTGTTCGCCGATCTGCCTGAAGCTTGCGACAACACCTTAGAGATCGCTCGCCGGTGCGCCTTCATGGTCTTGAAGCGGGATCCGATCTTGCCGAGGTTTCCGACCACTGAAGGCCGGTCAGAGGCGGAAGAATTAGAGTCCCAAGCGCGGGAGGGCCTTAAGGCTCGGATCGCCGGTCTGGACCTGCCGATGCCCGAGGCTGTCTATTGGGAGCGCCTGGAACGCGAGATCGGCGTGATTCAGTCGATGGGTTTCTCCGGCTATTTCCTGATCGTTTCGGACTTCATGAAGTGGGCGGTGGCCCACGGCATTCCGGTCGGACCGGGCCGTGGTTCTGGCGCAAGTTCACTCGTGGCTTGGTCGTTGCTGATCACCGGCTTGGATCCGCTGCGCTATGGCTTGCTGTTCGAACGGTTCTTGAATCCGGAGCGGGTTTCCATGCCCGACTTCGATATCGACTTCTGCCAAGAACGGCGAGAAGAGGTGATCGGTTATGTGCAGCAGCGCTATGGTCGCGACCGCGTCGCTCAAATCATCACGTTCGGCACCCTGCAGGCCCGGGCGGTTCTGCGGGATGTTGGACGTGTGCTGCAGATGCCGCTTGGGCAAGTGGACCGGCTCGCCAAGATGATCCCGGCCAATCCGGCCAATCCCGTGACCCTGGCGCGCGCCGTTGAAATTGAACCGCGCCTGCAACAGGCCAAAGCCGATGATGAGGGGGTCGCGCGGCTTCTTGAAATTGCGCTGAAGCTCGAAGGACTTTATCGCAACGCCTCGACCCATGCCGCTGGCGTCGTCATCTCGGATCGACCGCTAACCCAACTCTCACCGCTCTACCGTGATCCACGCGGCGATCTCCCGGCCACCCAGTTCAACATGAAGTGGGTGGAGAGCGCGGGCTTGGTAAAGTTCGACTTTTTGGGCCTCAAAACCCTGACGGTGATTGACCGTGCCATGAAGCACTTGGCCAAGCGCGGTGCGGAGTTCGACATCGATAATGTGCCGCTGGATGACGCCAAGGCCTACGAGCTGATGGCCTCGGCCCAGACCATCGGTGTGTTCCAGCTGGAAGGGCAGGGGATGCGCGACATCCTGCGTCAGCTAAGACCCAACTCATTGGAAGACATCACGGCGCTCATCTCGCTCTATCGGCCTGGCCCAATGGAGTCGATTCCGGCCTATGTGGACTGCAAGGCCGGGCGAAAGCCGGTCAATATCTATCATCCACTTTTGGAGCCCGTACTAGCCGAGACCTATGGCGTCATTGTCTATCAAGAACAGGTCATGAGCATCGCCCGCCTCATGGCGGGCTACAGTCTGGGTGAAGCCGACCTCCTGCGCCGCGCAATGGGTAAGAAGAAGAAGGAGGAGATGGACCAGCAATGGGAACGCTTCTCCAGCGGCGCGGCCGAGCGTGGGGTCGATGCCGACCTAGCGCGAACTCTTTTCGACCTGATGGCCAAGTTCTCTGGATATGGGTTCAATAAGGGCCACGCGGCCCCCTACGCCTTGATTGGCTACCAGACCGCCTGGTTGAAGGCCAATACGCCCGTAGAGTTCTTCGCCGCCTCTATGAGCCTGGACATTTCTAATACCGACAAGCTGGCGGCCTTCTATCAGGATGCCAAGCGTTTTGGGGTCAAGGTCCGCGCGCCCGACGTGAATGTCTGCAGTGGCGACTTTGATGTGCGTGACGGCGAGGTGCTCTATGCCCTAGGCGGGATCCGCAATGTCGGCTTGCAAGCCATGGAGCACGTGGCTGACGTGCGGCGTGAGGGCGGCCCCTTCCGGGATGTCTTCGATTTCGTCGAGCGAGTTGATCCGCGGCAAGTCAACAAGCGTACCTTTGAGACCCTGGCAAGGGCCGGTGCGTTTGATGGTCTGCACCCCAATCGCGCCCAAGTCTTCAAGTCGGCCGATGTGCTCTGCGGATATGGCCAGAGCGTTGCGGCTGAGCGCGCCTCATCCCAAGGCTCCCTGTTCGGTGGCGATCAGGTTGAGGCACAGCGCCCGCGTCTTGCGAAGTCCGATCCCTGGAGCCCGACCGAGCGTCTGGACGAGGAACTTGCCGCCGTCGGGTTCTATCTCTCGGGTCATCCCCTTGACGACATAGTCGAGGCCCTGCGTCGTAAACGCACCGATCTGTTGGCGGATGTCCTTCCTAAGGCTGAGGCCGGAGCCGAGGCCTTTCGAATGGCCGGTGTCGTCCGTCGTCGCCAGGAACGCTCATCACAGTCGAGCGGGGAGAAATTCGCATTTGTCACCTTGTCGGATCCGACCGGCGAGTATGAAGTGCTCTTCCCACCCGAAGCTTTGCGTAGGTGTCGCGAACTCCTCGAACCTGGCAAAGCCGTAGCCATCCGCGTGCGCGCCAAGGCCAAGGACGGTGAGGTGCGGTTCTTCGGCGATGACGTCGAACCCATCGATAAGGCGATCGAAAATGCCGTGGCGGGTCTGCGCGTCCATTTGATTCCGCGCAGCGCAGAGATCGAAGCGCTGAAGAAACGCTTGGAGGGTGTGTCCAACAACCGGGGCGGAGAGATCGTACTGGTCGCGGCCATCGAGGGCGGTCGAGAGGTGGAGATGAAGTTGCCCGGTCGCTTCACTCTCGATGGGGCGGTGCGTGGGGCGCTTAAGACTTCTCCCGGGGTCGTCTTTGTAGAAGAACTCTAGGCACCGTGCTGGGCCACCTGTCCTTCGGTGTGGCCGACTTGGCACGGGCTTCGGCCTTCTACGAGGCAGCGCTAAGGCCGCTGGGCGTGGTTCGTCTCTGGTCCAACGCGACCGCCGTGGGCTTTGGACCGCCGGACGGGGAAGACAAATTAGCCTTATTTTTAGTTGAGTGTCCTGTGCCGCCAGGTCGAGGCTTCCACCTTGCCTTCGACGCCCCGAGCTCTGCGGCCGTGGACGCTTTCCATGCCGCCGCCCTGTCTGGTGGTGGCCAAGATCTCGGTGCCCCGGGTCTACGTCCCCACTACGGCGAAACCTATTACGCGGCGTTTGTGACGGACCTAGATGGCTACAAGCTGGAAGCCGTCCACCAATCGGGGCTGGCCCTATCGAGATAGGGCCAGGATCGTCAGTAGGGTCGGTAACCCTTGGGCTTGGCCGGCGCTGGATAGCTGTTGACCCCGCCACGGTTGGAATAGGTCGAGGTGCCCTTATAGGGTCGAAAGCGTTCCTCTCCGATCACCGTCGTGGATCGCGTAGAAGGCGTGCTTGAGGTAGGCGGTGGCGCAGAGGGATATTTGCTCATGCTGTTGGTGGAAGAGCCCGATGCTGATGCCGCGCCGCATGCGGCTAGAGCCAAACCGGTGATTGCAATTGCGATATTGAGTTTCATCAAATCCTCCTGGGTACTTCAGATTGCATTAAAGCTAGCCAGCAGGCAAGTCGGCGAAGCCTTGCTTTTTTGCAGCCACCACTCTAAACACGCGCCCATTCCACACGTAGGCGTTTGGGCAAGGCCGGGGAGACATCCCGGACTATCCATTCCGGTCCCCCATTTTGGGGGAGTTGCCTGCGGAGGTTAACCGGAAAAAGGACTGTAAAGCGTATGGCGCTTCCTGATTTTTCTATGCGTCAGCTATTGGAAGCTGGCGCACACTTCGGCCACCAAACTCACCGGTGGAACCCGAAGATGGGCCGCTTCATCTTTGGAAGCCGCTCAAACATCCACATCATCGATCTGTCGCAGTCGATCCCGTTGTTGCATCAAGCTCTGGTCAAGGTCCGCGAAGTCGCGGCTTCTGGCGGGCGTGTGCTGTTCGTCGGCACCAAGCGCCAGGCGTCCGAGCCTGTGGCCACTGCGGCTAAGCGCTGCGCTCAGTATTACGTCAATCACCGCTGGCTTGGCGGTTCGCTGACCAACTGGCGTACGGTCTCCGGCTCCATCGCTCGTCTACGCGAGCTTGAGGGCGTTCTGGAAAATGGCGACAGCAACCGTACGAAGAAGGAATTGCTGCAGCTGACCCGCGAGCGCGACAAGCTGGAACTGTCCCTTGGTGGCATCAAGGACATGGGCGGTATCCCCGACCTGATGTTCGTGATCGACACCAACAAGGAAGCCATTGCCATTCTGGAGGCCAAGAAGCTGGGCATTCCGGTGATCGCAATCCTGGACACCAACTGCGATCCTGACGGCATCAATTACCCGATTCCGGGCAATGATGACGCCGCGCGCGCCATTCAGCTCTATTGCGATCTGATGGCAGATTCTGTGCTCGATGGTCTGGCCGCTGGTCAATCGGCCTCGGGAGTGGATCTGGGTGCATCGGTGGCACCGATTGAGCCCACCTTGGCACGGGAACTGACCCCCGAGCCGGCGGCGGCAGAGCCTGCACCCGTCGAAGCTCCGGAGGCTCTGGCTGCAGAACTCGAAGCTACTGTTGCGCAACCTGCCCCCGAAGCGGAAGCGCCTGCAGAAGCGGGCTGATCGCGACCGGGACCAAAACTAAGGTGACGAGGCTCTACCCAAGGCCTCGTCACAAATTTCAAAATTGAAGGAGCTGACCATGGCGGAGATCACCGCGGCGCTGGTCAAAGACCTGCGCGAATTGACTGGTGCTGGCATGATGGACTGCAAGAAGGCCTTGCAGGAAAATGGCGGCGATATCGAAGCCTCTAAGGACTGGTTGCGCACAAAGGGCTTGGCCAAGGCAGCCAACAAGTCCGACCGGGCCGCCGCTGAAGGCCTTGTGGCCGGCATGCTGAGTGCTGACGGCAAGACTGGCGTGGTTATCGAACTGAATGCCGAGACCGACTTTGTCTCTAAGAACGACACGTTCCAGGGCGCGGCGCGCGATATTGCGGCTGTGGCGCTGAGCGTTGAGGGCGTCGAAGCCATCTCGGCTGCCAAGACCGCGAAAGGTGACGTCGTCAGCGACGTGATCACCAACATGATCGCGACGATTGGCGAGAATATGCGCCTGCGGCGCTCGGCGCGCTTGAGCGTGTCCGAAGGCGCGGTCTCGCTCTACCTGCACAATGCGCAGGGCGAGGGCGTGGGCCGTCTTGGCGTTCTAGTCGCACTGGAAGGCATCGGCGATCAGTCTCTGCTCAAGGAAGTCGGTCGCAAGATTGCCATGCACGTGGCCGGCACGCCGACCCCGCCGTTGGCTCTGACCACCGATGATTTGGACCC
>JANPNB010000495.1:0-1566 GCA_031427275.1 Alphaproteobacteria bacterium
GTTTTGTTGTCACGCCCGTCAATGCGCGCGCCACCATGGATGATATCGCCGCGCAGGATCGAGGATTCGAGCTTTTTGATCGCCGAGCCCAGGTTGATATCGGCGAGGTCGGCCTCAGACATCGCACCCTTGATGGTCGACACGGCGTTCGAGATTGCCGTTGTGCGTTCCTGCTTGTCACGAATTGCGAAAGCCGCCCGCATCTGCACTTCGCCAGCGGTTTTAACCGAGGCATAAAGTGCGGAATAATCAGGGGCCGAAAAGTTGAACGGCTCTTTCGCGCAATCTTCTGCAAAGTCGATGATCAGGTCGATCACTGGCTGCATCGCTGCGTGGCCGAATTTCACCGCACCCAGCATTTCGTCTTCGGTCAGCTCATACGCCTCGGATTCTACCATCATCACGGCGTCTTTGGTGCCGGCGATCACCAGATCAAGCCGCTGATCAGGGTTGTTGCGAAGCTGATGCATGTCGTCAACGGATGGGTTCAGCACATAGTTGCCGCCGGTGAAACCAACGCGCGCGGCACCGATTGGCCCCATAAACGGCACGCCGGAAATGGTTAGCGCGGCAGATACCGCGATCATCGCGACGATATCGGGATCATTGGTCAGATCGTGCGACAGCACGGTTGCCATCACCAAAACTTCGTTCTTGAAGCCTTCAACGAACAGCGGGCGGCAAGGCCGGTCGATCAGACGCGAGGTCAGCGTCTCTTTTTCGCTCGGACGCGCTTCGCGCTTGAAAAAGCCGCCGGGAATTTTGCCCGCAGCATAGTATTTTTCCTGATAGTGCACGGTCAGCGGGAAGAAATCCTGCCCCGGTTTTGCGGCGCGCGCATAAGTGACGTTGGCCATCACGGACGTGTCGCCCAAAGTGGCAATCACCGACCCATCGGCCTGACGGGCAATCTTGCCCGATTCCAGCGTCAGCGTTTCTTCGCCCCACTGGATTGATTTTTTAGTTACGTTGAACATCTATCGTTCCCTATATGGAAGCACTCACAGGCCCCTTGCCCGTGTCTTCCGTTTGAATAGCGGCCCCATTGCCGCCGCCCCCTATCCTTTGCATGTGGCCGGGGGCAGGCCCCACATCGCAGATTGCGCGCGTCTACAGGAAAAGGCGCGGGATGGGAAGCGCGCAGATATTGACAAACTTTGCCAAGGGCGGCATCTTTTGGAGATGGTGACCATGAACATATCCCTGCCCGAACAGATGAAAGCCTACGCCGAGGCGCAGACCCGCGATGGGCGCTACAGCAATGTCAGCGACTACATGTTGCAGTAGATGAGGATCTTCGCCTTCTTGTCCGGCAGGGTCGTCTTCAGGCTCTCGATGTTGATGTCCGGGAAGCTCAGGTTGATCGCGCCCGCAACGTGCAGCAGGTCGTACATCGCCTTACTGCGGGCGTCCAGCACGATGACGCCTTCTTCCTGGCTCACCTTGAGGAAGTCGTCTTCGGATAGCCGGTGCGTCTCGCGGTGCTTGGCCGCGGCCTGCGCGTTCGTGAGGAACCCGGCCATGTCGATGTTCGGGTTCGGCGGGACCGGCACCGGCGGGGCCGCG
>JANPNB010000496.1:0-4646 GCA_031427275.1 Alphaproteobacteria bacterium
TGGCAAGAGCTTCCAGCAGATGGCCGGCAGCATGACCGGCATGACCGAAGAGGAATACCGCGCCATGATGGTCAGCGGCGGCCGCTCGGCGGCTTTCTGGCGAGGGCAAGGCTGTCCTGGCGCGCCTGATCGCCGAGTGGACTGCACTCAATGCCTCAGTGAACAACATTCTGGGAGACAAGCCATGAAGGACTTGGTGGATCGCTATCTGGCGGCTGTTTCGCGCCAACTGCCGGAGAAGCAGAGGGCCGATATCACCGCTGAATTGCGCGACCTGCTACTATCGCAAGTGGAGGCCAAGGAGACGGCGTTGGATCGCCCTCTAACGCTTGAGGAGACTGAGTCCCTGCTCAAAAGCGTTGGTCACCCTATGGCTGTGGCAGGTCGTTATCGCAAGGTTCAGCACTTGGTCGGACCGGACATCTTCCCGTTCTGGTGGGCGGGTATGAAAGCATCGCTGACCATCTTGGCTGGGATCTACGTCGTGTTGATCTTGTTGGTCATCGCGTCCGGAGGGACGATAGACGTGCCAGGTGCGCCCAACCTTAGCACCGCTTTTCTCAGCGCATTCGCCATAGTGACCCTCGTGGCTCTAGTGATGGAGCAGCTGAACCTAACCAAGCACCTCTATCGCTGGCGGGCGCGCAGCTTGCCTAGCGCTGAGATCAAGACCAAGTCGCGATTTGTTGCGGTGGTCGAGGCAGGCATGGCCTTGATATTCCTTCTTTGGTGGTTCGGCGTTCTTCACTTCTTCAACTGGGTGCCCGTTCCAAGTTTGGTGTCGCTCAAGCTTGGCCCCATCTTCGCAACGTTGTTTTGGCCGATTGCAGCCTATGCCATGGCGGAAGTTCTAGTCAGCCTCTTGGCGATTGTGGCGCGCGCTTGGGTCAAGACCCACGCCGTGGCATCCATGACACGCTACGTCTTCGGAGCCTTCGTCTTCACCATGCTCTTGCGAGCCGAGCATTGGTTCACAATTACAGGGCACCTGCCGACGCCGGGAGCTGTGGCCCGCATGGAGGCGGGTTTCAACACCGGCATGCGCGTGGGCATCCTCGCAGCAATCGTGCTGGTGCTTATCTTCGCTGCCATCGATGGGCGTCGGCTATGGATGGCGATCCAGGCAGAAAGATCTGAGCCCAGAACCTAGCCGCCAACTAGGTACGAGGGCCGATGGACTTGCGGATTTCGCGGGCGTCATAGACGTCGGCATTCTGGGGCGGCGCGCCCTTGCCCATGACGATCTCCAGCGACTGGGCCAGGGCCGGACTACCGCCGAGCTCGAAAGACCGACCTAAGCTCAAGCCCACGCCTGTGCGCCCACCAAAGCTGCTCCCCCCGACACCCACGGAGAAGCGTGGCCCAATGTCACGACCCGGCTGTTGAAAGCTTCGATCGGAAATGCGGAACCAGTCAAAGCCATCTGCCAAGGTGAGGTCTGCGGCGCGTAGAAGGGCATAGTCCGCCAACTGGTTTGTCGGCGCGCCAGGGTTTCCCCGGAAGGTGACACGGTAACGGCCGGGCTCAATGCGGTAGTCCGAATAGCCCATAGATTGCGGCCCCTGGGCCATAGCATAGCGGGTGGCGACCGGCGTGGCGCAGCCTGCGAGGGCAAGAGCCGTTGTTAGCGCCAAGGCAATGGATCTGATCATAATTTCAACCTGTTGTGCACTGGCAACTGATAGGGCGAGTTTGGCGAAAGTGCGTCACACCAGCTTCAAGTTCGTGATCAAGCCCGCCATGTCCGCAGGTATTGGGGCTTCAATGGTCGATTGGTGTCCACTGGGGTGGGGGAAACTAAGGGCTCGCGCGTGTAGCATCAGGCGTGGGATGGGGTGGCCGTCGATAGCCAAGGCCCCGCCATAGCGCGCGTCTCCGGCGATAGGGCGACCGATGGAGGCCATGTGGACGCGCAGTTGGTGCATGCGTCCGGTCTGGGGCGACAGTTCCACCAACGCCGAAGTTCCAGTCGCTGCGAGGGTTTTGTAGTGGGTCAGCGCTGTTTCAGCGTCGGGATGATCGGCAGCACAGATACGCATATAGGCCTCACGCCCCACCTCATCGCGGCGCAGGGGTTCGGCGACTTCACCTGATGCCGGATCCGGCGCACCCGGCGCGACGATAGCCTGATAGGTTTTGGAAAACTTCTTTCCCATCATTGCTTTGCCAAGGAAACTTGCGGCGGGCTTGGTGCGGGCGGTGAGGATGACGCCGGAGGTATCGCGATCAAGACGGTGGATGAGGCGGGGTCTGGCCTTGCCCGGTTTAGCAAAGGCCCAGACTAATTCATCAAGGGTATGGACCTGACCGCGCCCACCTTGGCTGGAGAGCCCGGCGGGCTTGTTCAGCGCAATGATGTGATTGTCTTGGAAGATCACCAGACTGCGGACAAATTCGATCTCGGCCTTGGTGAGGGCCACAGGGGTGAGTTTGTCTTTCACCCTTTTCGCTCCGAGCGCTGGACGGCCCAGCGATCCAGGCGCTCCTTGATCCGCGCCTCAGATCCCTCGCCTTTGGGATCGTAGAATTTGCGCCGCCCCATGCCGTCAGGAAAGTAGTTCTGGCCGGAGAAACCACCCTCGACGTCGTGGTCATAGGCATAGCCCTGGCCATAGCCGAGCTCTTTCATCAACTTGGTCGGCGCATTGAGGATGTGGGCGGGCGGGGCGAGCGACCCGGTCTCCTTGGCCGCCTTCATGGCCGCGCCGAAGGCTTTGTAAACACTGTTGGATTTTGGCGCGCAGGCTAGGTGGATGACAAGCTGCGCCAGGGCGATCTCACCCTCCGGGCTGCCCAGGAAATCGTAGGTGTCCTTGGCCGCATTGGCGAGAACCAGCGACATGGGATCGGCCTCGCCAATGTCTTCGGTCGCCGCACGGATCAGGCGCCGGGCCACGAACAGCGGGTCCTCACCACCGTCCAACATGCGGGCCAACCAGTAGAGTGCGGCATCGGGATCTGAACCTCGGATAGACTTATGAAGGGCGGAGATGAGGTTGTAGTGCCCCTCCCGATCCTTGTCATAGGCTGGGCTTCGCTTCTGAAGAACCTGGCCTAGGGCTTTGGTATCTAAACGCTTTGCTGTTCCAATATTGAAGAGGGTCTCAGCCAGGGTGAGCAGGTAACGACCATCACCATCGGCCAGAGCGACCAGAGCAGAGCGGGCTTCCGGCTCGAGAGGTAAGGTGCGCTCCTCATGCCCTTCGGCCTTGGTGATCAGGGTTTCCAATGCCTCGTCATCTAGGCGTTTGAGTACGAAGACCTGACAGCGTGATAGCAGCGCGCCGTTGAGCTCAAACGACGGGTTCTCGGTGGTTGCCCCGACAAGGGTGACGATCCCCTCCTCGACGAAGGGCAGGAAGCCGTCCTGTTGGGCCCGGTTGAACCGGTGGATTTCGTCGACGAACAACAGCGTAGACTGGCCCATCTGACGCCGCATGCGGGCCTGTTCGAAGGCCTTCTTCAGGTCAGCTACCCCAGAGAACACCGCCGAAAGCTGTTGAAACTCATAGCCTGCCGCCTGGGCCAACAGGCGCGCAATGGTCGTCTTGCCGGTGCCGGGCGGTCCCCAAAGGATCATCGAGGCGAGACGCTTGGCCTGGGCCATCCGGCCAATGGGACCCTGCTCACCGAGCAGATGCTCCTGGCCCACCACTTCGCCGAGACTCTGGGGTCGCAGCCGGTCTGCGAGCGGTGACGGCGCATGCGGGGTTATCCCGGCAGCTTCAAACAGATCGGCCATACCCCACCCATAGCAGGCTTATTGTCAGGTTTGGAAACTGCCGCTTATTTCTTGGCCGGCGCGGATGATGGTGACTTGCCATTGATTGCTGGGATTTGCGACGGCGGCGCGGAGGTCGCCGACGGTCGTAATGTCGCGTCCGTTCACCTGTTTGATCAGGTCGCCAGGTCGCAAACCTGCGTTCATGGCAAAGCCTCGACCAATCTTAATGACCATCACGCCCCTGCCGGCGAAGGGATCGATGCCGAGATCCTCAGCCACGGCAGGAGACAGATTGACCACAGTGGCCCCCATTGAACGGGTTGCGACCGTCGATGAGTTGCTCATCCCGCGCCGGAGTGGCAGGCGGCGGCTCTGCGCGAAGGGAAAGCGTGAAGGGCTTGCCGCCGCGTAGAATGCCGAGTTTCAGGCTCGAGCCAGGGCGCGCCGTTCCCACAGCATAGCTGACCGCCGCCGCATCGACAGCCGGTTGGCCTTCGACAGACGTTATGACGTCGCCTTGGCGCAACCCGGCGCGTTCGGCTGGACCGCCAGGCCAGATGTCGGCCACCAAGGCCCCACTCGGCGTGGCGAGACCCAGACTGCGGGCAATGTCGACGGTCACCGCTTGGGTATGGGCACCCAGCCAAGGTCGAACCAAAGCCCGCCCTCCGCCAGCGGCGGTCTCGACGATGCGTTTCACCATGGCGGCCGGCACAGCAAAGCCGACGCCTGACGAGCTGCCAGACCGCGAGAGGATGAAGCTGTTCACCCCGATCAGGTCGCCGTCCATATCGACCAGCGCGCCGCCGGAATTACCGGGATTGATGGCCGCGTCAGTCTGGATATAGGCCGTCGCCGCCTCCCCGCTGGGGTCCGCCGTGCGGTTGATCGCCGAGATGATGCCGTTGGTGACCGTCTGACC
>JANPNB010000497.1:0-1821 GCA_031427275.1 Alphaproteobacteria bacterium
TTACCGCCCAGGCAGGTGTAGAGGCCAACAAGAATCAGCACAAAGCCCATGAGATAGCGAGGCGTGAGCGGCTCTTTAAACACGCCCCAGGCTAAGAGTGGCACTACCGCTGCGCCCATTAGGATAAACACGTAAGCCCGCGACAAGGGCACGCTGCGCAGAACGAAAATCCAAGCAAAGGCTGAAATACCATAGGTTGCCAGTGCGCCAATCAGTGGCGCGGAGAGCAGAAACGCTAGAGGGTCTCCGGCACCATCTGCTCGGTTCCAGGCCACCGAAGCCAATTTGAACAACACCTGCCCGCCGGCTATCGAGGCCGCGACCATGAGACACATTACGACTTGTACCGCTGTCATCAGCTTGTCTCCCATACTACGAGTACTCTGCTCACCCTTGACTGTTCCCAGTCCAGAGCAGACCCAACCATCGCTGACAGATCTTCATAGCTCAGAGTTACGGCGAGTTGGGCGCGAATCCGATGGTCGTCGGCCACAACCACCGTAGCACACTCTGAAACTCGAGCTTGAACCAACGATACGGAGTCTACTCACCCTGTCGTCAGGTCATCAAGAACTGCAAAACCGACTCCTGCACCGTACAACGCCAAGGCTGAGCAACTGTCGCTTTGATCACAGCCAGTGGCAATCTGGCCCCTAGACATGACCGCTGGCTCTCTGCGTTGGGCAGGGCTGGTCCAACCATCTCTCGCCCCTTGCAATCGCCTTGATCGATGTCCTCTATATACCGACGCGGCGCAGTTTCTCTAGTCCGTGCCGGTAGGTCTGGGAACGGGGTCTGGGCCGTAAAGTTGAAGGACCTGACTTTGATCGAAAATGCTAACGGCGCACAGCTCACGAGCTTTAGGCCGCTAGGCGTGGTCACGGCGTTCCGCTTTGTCCTAATCGCCGGTTTCCTTTTGACTATTGCGGCGAACCAGCCTGGACATATGTCGTTCGATTCGGTGGTGCAGCTTCACGAGGGGCGCACCCATGTCCGAGATACTTGGGCCCCGGCGATCTATTCAGCCATCCTCGGCGGGTTTGATCGTGTTGTCCCCGGGACGGGACTCTATCTCGTCGCCAGCGTTGCTTTGGTGTTCGGCTCCCTACTGGCGCTGCGCAAGCTCCGCCCAACCATGGCGTGGACGGGACCACTAGCCGCAATCCTGGTCGTGTTCACTCCGGATTTTTTGATCGGCCAGGGTGCGGTGTGGAAGGATGTGCTTTTCGCTAACTTGGCGGTCGCTGCCTTTGTACTGTTGGCCCTCGTCGCCAAGACGTGGGTCAATCCTAGGGTCCCGTGGGTCTCGTTGCTGGGCATAGTGTTGTTGCTCGCGATAGCCGCGCAAGTGCGGCAAAATGGCCTGATAGCAACAGGTTTTGCAGCATTGGTTTTGGCGTGGACGGCTAGATCGCGTGGTCTGAGGTCGGTCGTCCTGTGGGGCTCTGCCCTTTTTCTTGCTGTCGTCGTGCTCTCTCAGGTGTTGGGGCAGTTGTCGCTGCCTTCCGGCAGCCCACGCGACACGGGATTCAGTACGGGATTAAGGGTCTTGCAGCGCTACGATATTGTTGGCGTCGCCGCCAGGGATACTCGCTTCGACCTTGCCGTTATCGGCAAGGCGAATCCTGAAATCGCGCGTGACATTCGTACACGCGGCGTTCCATTATTGTCGCCCGCTCGCTGGGATTCACTTCACGGCGACCCTGTGTTTTTAGCTGCTTTCAAGTCAGTTCCGGCGAAGGTCATCAGCCACCAATGGCGGGTCATGATCAGCGAACATCCGGTGGCTTACCTCAAGCATCGGTTGGAAGTCTTTAGGTG
>JANPNB010000498.1:0-9441 GCA_031427275.1 Alphaproteobacteria bacterium
CCAACAATAGCGCAGAGCTGACGCCTTGTCCGGAACTGGGTCAAAATCGATGATGTTCTCAGACGAAGAAGTTGAGCGCTACGCCCGCCATCTTGTGCTGCGCGAGGTGGGCGGCCAGGGCCAGCAGAAGCTAAAGACCGCGCGGGTGTTGATCGTTGGCGCAGGCGGGCTCGGCGCGCCTGCGGGGCTCTATCTGGCGGCGGCGGGGGTCGGAACTCTGGTGCTCGCAGACCCCGACAGGGTCGATCGCTCTAATCTGCAGCGACAGGTGCTGTACGCGGTATCCGACATTGGCCGACTGAAGACGGACGCCGCCGTCGAACACCTGATGGCGATCAATCCAAATGTAGCGGTTGAGGGGCTGAGTTCGGAGGTGACGGCGCAGAATGCCGGGGCGATTGTTTCGGGCTTCGACCTCGTATTGGACGGCACCGACGATTTCGCCACGCGGTTCGCGGTGAACGCCGCCTGCGTGACGGGTCGGGTCCCCCTGGTGTCTGGGGCTATTGGTCGGTGGACGGGGCAAGTCGGGGTGTTTGGTGGCAAGCCTTGCTACCGCTGCCTTGTGCCGGACATCCCGCCGGATGCTGAGACCTGTTCGGCGGTGGGTGTGGTGGGCGCGCTGGCTGGGGTCATCGGCTCGATGATGGCGCTGGAGGCGATCAAGCTGCTGACCGGCGCTGGCGAGGCATTGACCGGTCGGCTGCTGATCTATGACGCTCTGTCAGCTCAGACCCGCACGGTGAAGATCGGGGCGGACCCGGATTGCCTGGTCTGCGGCAACTCAGAGCATTGAGGTCAAAACTCGGTCGGGCGGGCGATGGCCGTCCATCCAGGTCTTGATGTTGATGATCACCTTTTCGCCCATCTCGGTGCGGGCTTCGACGGTGGCCGAGCCGAGGTGAGGCAAGAGCACGGCGTTGGGCAGCTTCAACAGCTTGGGATTGATGGTTGGCTCAAACTCGAAGACGTCGAGCCCGGCCCCGGCGATTTCGCCCTTAGCCAGGTGATCGGCCAGGGCGTCCTCGTCGATGATCTCGCCGCGCGCCGTATTCACCAGGATGGCGTGCGACGGCATGAGTTTAAGGCGACGCGCCGAGAGCAGATGATAGGTGGCTGGGGTGTGTGGGCAATTGACCGAAATGATGTCCATCCGGGCCAACATCTGATCTAGGTTCTCCCAATAGGTGGCCTCAAGGTCTTCAGCGATGCGCGCCGAGACCGGCTTGCGATTATGATAGTGGATCTGCATGCCGAACGCCTTGGCCCGGCGGGCGACGGCCTCGCCGATTCGCCCCATGCCGATAATCCCCAGGCGCTTACCCGAAATCCGCCGACCCATCATCCAGGTCGGAGCCCAGCCGGTAAATCCGCCAGCCTGGGCGACATTTGCCCCCTCAACGATGCGTCGCGACACGGCCATGATCAAGGCCAGGGTCAGATCGGCGGTGTCCTCAGTAAGAACCCCAGGCGTGTTGGTCACAGCAATCCCGCGCGCATTGGCGGCGACCACATCAATGTGATCTACACCAGCACCGAAATTCGCGATCAGCTTTAACCGCTCCCCTGCCTGGGCGATCACTTCGGCGTCGATCTTGTCGGTGATGGTGGGCGCCAGAACATCGCAACGGCCAACCGCGTCAATCAGCCCTGCCCGCGATAAGGGCTCATCGTGCAAATTGAGCTGCGTGTTGAACAGTTCACGCAGCCGGGTCTCGACCGTATCGGGGAGTCGGCGTGTGACAATGACAGTCGGTTTTCGCGATGGCATCGGTGGGGGCGACTCGAAATTTTCAATCCAGAGGATCGCGCTCTGGCGCGTTGGTGCTCAAACCTCTAGCAAAGGTGATAGGTCGGGCCAAGGCGAGGTTGGGTCAAAGGTGCACCGCAGGCGGCAAATGTTGAAATTGGCAGCGCTGCTGCTGGTAGCGTTGGGAACGTCAGCGGCCGACCGCCCGACGCCTTCTGGCCTGCCGGTGCCCCGCTATGTGTCGCTAAAGTTTAACGAGGTGAACGCGCGCGCAGGTCCGAACAATGATCATCGCCTACTTTGGATATTTCGGGCACGCGGACTGCCTGTTCAAGTCGTTGCTGAGAGTTCAGAGTGGCGCAGGGTCTGTGATCCGGAAGGCAATCTAGCCTGGGTGCACGCCAGAACCGTCGACGGTCGGCGAACCGTTATGCGGTTGCTGCCTGAACCCCTGGCAATGCGAAAATCGCCGAAAGCCACCGCGCCGGTCGCCGCCTATTTGCAGACCCGAACAACCGCCAACTTGATAAGGTGCGATAAGAAAGGCTGGTGCAAGGTCCGCTCGGGCGGAATTACGGGCTGGACAGAAGCATCTGGCGTGTGGGGCGTTTCAGAGCGTCCCCAGTGCGTCGCGCCACGAGTCATGCCCTAACTTGCGAGGCTAGGCGTTGAGCAACCGCCCCGGCTCTGCTAGCCCTGCCTCCTCAACACTTCGGACCCCGACACATATCATGACCACCGGCACCAAGGCTAAAAACCACTATAGTCATGAGGAGCTGCTCAGTTGCGCGCGCGGCGAAATGTTCGGGCCCGGAAACGCCCAACTTCCAGCGCCCCCCATGCTGTTGTTCGACCGCATTATTCAAATCAATGATGATGGTGGTGCCCACGGCAAGGGCTATATCGAGGCGGAATTCGACATCAACCCGTCCCTATGGTTTTTCGATTGCCACTTCATCGGTGATCCTGTCATGCCCGGCAGTCTAGGATTGGACGCGCTGTGGCAACTGGTAGGCTTCTATCTGGGCTGGATCGGTGGCAAGGGCCGGGGCCGGGCCGTAGGTTGCAACGAGGCCAAGTTCGGCGGTGAAGTGACGACCGACATCAAAAAGGTCACCTACAAGATCGATATGAAACGGGTGATCAATCGCCGCTTGGTCATGGGAATCGGTGATGGGGTTTTAGAAGCCGACGGCGTTCCCATCTATTGGGCGCAAGATCTTCGCGTCGGTCTCTTTCAGCGGCCTTGATGGGTCGATAGCTCGGGAACCAAGCCATGCGCCGCGTCGTCGTCACTGGGATCGGGATCGTCTCGTCCATCGGGAACAATGCCCAAGAAGTGCTCGCCTCCCTCCGCGAGGCAAAATCGGGCATAATTGCTGCCCCGGAATATGCTGAGCTGGGTTTCCGCTGCCAGGTTCATGCCGCCCCCCAGATAGACTGGGAATCTCTGGTTGATCGCCGTGCGGCTCGGTTCTTGGCGCAAGGCACTGGATTTGCCCATATCGCCATGGAGCAGGCCATCGCCGATTCCGGCCTTGAAGTTCACGAGGTCTCGCATGACCAAACAGGTCTAATTGTCGGCGCCGGCGGTCCTTCGACCCGTGCAATTGTAGAGGCCGCCGCCATTACCAAAGACCGCGGCCCCAAGCGGGTTGGCCCGTTTGCTGTTCCAAAGGCCATGAGTTCAGGGCCCTCTGCGAC
This sequence comes from Alphaproteobacteria bacterium, assembly GCA_031427275.1. Taxonomy (GTDB): domain Bacteria; phylum Pseudomonadota; class Alphaproteobacteria; order Caulobacterales; family Caulobacteraceae; genus Phenylobacterium. The sequence goes on from JANPNB010000498.1 coordinate 3,455, forward strand.
CTTGGCGACCTGGTTCAAAATCAGGGGGCTGAACTTCTCGATCTCGTCGGCCTGTGCCACCTCGACCCACTGTATCGGGGTCGGTTACGAGCAAATCGCCATGGGCAAGCAGGACGTGGTGTTCGCCGGGGGGACGGAAGAGCTTGACTGGACGCTCTCGGTCCTGTTCGACGCCATGGGGGCGATGAGCTCCAACTTCAATGATCGCCCAGCGGTGGCTAGCCGCGCCTATGACATAGCCCGCGACGGGTTCGTCATTGCCGGGGGTGCTGGCATTCTTGTGCTGGAAGAGTACGAGCACGCCAAGGCCCGCGGCGCCAAGATCTATGCTGAGATCGTCGGGTATGCTGCCAATTCCGACGGCTTCGACATGGTTGCCCCCTCGGGCGAGGGCGCTGTCCGCTGCATGAAATTGGCCATGGCGGGGGCGGGCAATCGCAAGATTGAATATCTCAATCCCCACGGCACCTCGACACCGGTGGGTGACGAGAAGGAGATGGGGGCTGTGCGCGAGGTGTTCGGGGCCGACGCGCCAGCGATCTCGTCGACCAAATCCCTAACGGGGCACAGTCTTGGTGCGGCGGGGGCCCAGGAGGCGATCTATTCGCTCCTGATGCTCAATAACGGCTTCCTGGCCGAGAGTGCGCATATCGAAAACCTCGACCCTATCTTCGAGGGTCTGCCCATCTTGCGTAAGCGCGAGGACCGGCAAGTCGAGACGGTGATGTCCAACAGTTTTGGCTTTGGCGGCACCAATGGCTGCCTAGTGATGAGCCGCGTCTAGACCCAAATTATTTAGGAGAGGCCTCATGGCTGACGAATATCAGATGCTTCCCGGCGCCCTGATGAAGGGCAAGCGCGGCATTGTGACCGGCGTGGCCAATCACCAGTCGATCGCCTGGGGGATCGCCTCGCAGCTGGCGGCCCAGGGCGCGGAGATCGCCTTCTTCCATCTGCCGGGTATGGAGCGACGAGTGGGCCCCCTGGCCGCGAGTATTGGCGTCAAGGTTCTGGCTCCCGTCGACGTGACCGACGACGCCTCCATGACGGCAGGCTTTGCTGCGGTCGAGAAGGCCTTTGGCACCATCGATTTCTTCGTTCATGCCCTGGCCTTTGCGGGTCGCGACCAGATCAAGGGTTCGTTCGTCGAGAACTCGACTCGCGAGGGATTCCTCCAGGCTATGGATATCTCAGCCTATAGCTTTGTGGACTGTTCACGCCGCGCGTCGGCGCTTATGCCCAGTGGCGGCTCCTTACTGACCCTGACCTATCTGGGTTCAGAGCGGGCCATTCCTAATTACAACACCATGGGCGTGGCCAAGGCCGCTCTGGAAGCCGCTACACGCTATATCGCCCGCGACCTCGGGCCCAAGGGCATCCGGGTCAATGCCCTCTCGGCAGGAGCCATGCGCACCCTCTCCCTGGCCGGAATTTCCGGTGGACGCGGCATGCTGGCCCAAGGCCGGGCGCTCTCGGCTCTAAAGGAGGACACGTCGATGGAAGGCGTAGCTGGTGCGGCGTTGTGGCTGCTGTCTGACCTCGGACGCTCGACGACCGGCGAGGTCGTGCACGTCGATGCCGGATTCCATATGATGGGCTTGCCAGACGATAGCGAGGATTAGGCGCAATAGGCCCTGATGAACCGCTGCGTTGCTTCTTGGGCGATATGGTCGATGTCAGGCTCGGTTAGTCCGGGGTCGACACCAAGCAAGAGGGCGGTCTGGTGCGACCCCACAACCATGCCGGCGAAGAATTCAGCAGCCAAGGCTGGGTCGTCAATTGCCAGCCGACCCTCAGCGGATTCTCGCTCAAGAAAGACGGCCAAGCGGGCGCGCGACGACTTCGGGCCGGCCTCAAATACAGCTCGCGCAAGGTCGGGCATTTCCACAGCGCCCTGCATATAGAGTCGCATAAAGGCGGCGCTGCGCGGGGTTAGGACAGCCATCATCATCACCTTAGCGAACCCCGTCAGCGCGGCTTCGGGACCGTCTGTGGTGCCGGGAACCTCCAGGGGTGCCGTGATTTCGTCGACCCGGCGTTCAACCAGGGCGCGGACCAACTCAGCCTTGGAACCGAACCGGTTATAGATGGTCTGCTTGGACACCCCAGCGAGACGCGCAATCTCCTCCATGGGTGCGCCCAGGCCGCGAGAGGCGAGAACTTCGCCCGCTGCGTCAAGGATCGCCTCGCTCTTCGCCAGATCTATTTGCCCCGCAAGCCTAGGCATTAGTGCCCCCCCGTACTTGGGGGTGGGATCTCTGAGGCGGTCGGCTTAGACAACAACGCGATCAAACCGGCTAGCAGACAGCCTGCGGCGAGGAACAAGAAGGCATCGGCAAAGGCCATTATCAGCGCGTCTCGTTGAAGGAACATCGACATCATTTTTCGCGACGCGCCTTCGCCGTCTGCAATGCCTCTGGCCTGCATCATCGCCGCCATGCCCGACATCATGTCCTGTCCTGCGGCATTGGCAGAGGTGAAGCCGGCGGCCAGATCGGCATAGTGCACTCTGGTCTGATAGCCCAAGATGGTGGTGATCATTGCCAGACCCACCGCACCCCCGACGTTTCGGATCAAATTGACCAGCCCGGAGGCGTCTTTCATGAGACTGACCGGCAGGGTCGAGACGGTTAGTTGCTGGGAAGCAATCATGGCGATCATAACCCCAATGCCGCGCATCACCTGAAGCACTGCAAACTGCGCAAACCCCCAGTTCGCATTTATCTTTACGCCCAAACCAATACCCCAGGCCGCCAACCCAAAGCCGACAAACATAGGGATTCGGGGGTCCATCAATCGCACAAACCGACCCGCGACCGGCGCTGTGAGGAACATGACGAGGCCAGATACCAGCATGGTCGTCCCGACCTCCGCAGCAGAGTACTGAAGCACACGTCCGAGAAATAACGGCAAGATGAAGGTACCGCCATAGAGGCTGATCCCGGCCACGAAGCTCATCACCATACCGATGGTGAAGTTGCGATCCACGAAGGGCTTTAGGCTCACGATCGGCTGCCAATAGGTCAGCTGTCTCCAGAAAAACGCCGCGCCGGTGAAGATAGAAAGGATCAAGAGGCCCAGCATCAGGTCATCTTTGAGCCATCCGCTTTCGGCACCTTCTTCGAGAAGATACTGAGTTGATAGAAGGAAGACGGTCATCAGCGATAGGCCAAGCCAGTCGATCCCCCTTGAAAGCGAAGGGTCGCCCTTGTCGAAATCGCCGTATCGAGTGACAAGGAAGATCACCAACAGGCCGGGTGGGACATTGACGAAGAACAGCCAACGCCAGTTCAGCCACTCCGTCAGGTGGCCACCCAAGGTCGGGCCGACGGTGGGGGCCAGGGTGACAATCAGGCCGACGATAACGTTGGCTGTCACCCGCCGTTCCGGCGGAAACACGGTCATGGCGGTGGCAAACACCGCCGGGATCATGGCCCCGCCTGCTAAGCCTTGCAGCGCGCGCGTGACAATCATCATCTCAAAGCTGGTGGACAGCCCCGTTGCGACGGATGAAATGATGAAGAGAGTCGATGCCGCAACGTAAACGCTGCGCGTTCCCCACATTTTGGTGAGGTAGGCGGTTAGAGGAATAATCACCACCTCGGCCAACAGGTAGATAGTTTGCACCCAACCGATCTCGTCGGCGCTCGCCCCGATTCCAGCTTGAATTTGCGATAGGGACGCGGTGACAATCTGAATGTCCAGAATGGCCATGAACTGGCCCACGACCATACCGCCGAACCCGAGGAACACCTTCAGCCAGTCGACTTCGCCAGAGGCCTTTAGGTGGCCGCCGGGCGGGGCTTGGTTCGGCGTCAGAGTGATGGCACCCGCCATGTCAGGGCTGCGTGGCCGACGTGGACTCTGCGAAACTGGCCCCTGTATTGCGTGAAACGTCGACCTTAATCTCTACCGATAACCCGGGTCGTAAGGCGCCGGCCAGGGGTTCACCAGGATCAACCACAATCTTGACTGGCACCCGTTGAGCGATCTTCGTGAAGTTGCCCACCGCGTTCTCAACCGGGATCAAGGCGAACTCAGACCCTGTTGCGGGCGAAAAGCTTTCGATCTTGCCCTTGATGGGCTGTTTGCCGAACGCGTCAGCCTTGATCTCAACCGACTGGCCAATTCTAAGCCTGGAGACTTGGGTCTCCTTGAAATTAGCCACAATATAGGCCTGACCTAGCGGAACGATGCTCATCAGCGCGGAGCCTGGGCGCACATACTGACCGGGACGAACGGCGCGCGCGCCAACGACACCGCTAACCGGCGCGCGGATCTCGGTGCGAGACAGATCGATGCGCATGGCCTCGGCGGCTGCATGCGCGGCTTGGGCTTGGGCCAGTGTCTGGGCTCGGCTGGAGCCTAACCCGTAAGCCGCTTGGCGTTCGGCTTCCAAGGTGGCCTGGGCTTGGTCCACCATTGCCCCGGCCTGACGGGCCTGGGCACTCGCCGATTGGGCGCGCTGGGATGAGGTCCAGCCCTGTTTGGCCAGGGCCCCGTAGCGTGCCAGTTCAGCGCCGGCCAATTGAGCCTGCGCTTTGGCGCTTTCCACGCCTGCAGCTTTCTGGGCGATCATGGCGCGCTCCAAACCCGCCTTGTCGTCCACACCCCGCACAGCGGCATCCAACGCTGCGGCGTTGGCCCGCGATTGAGCCAGTTTTGCAGTTAAGCTTGCTGCATCCAGCCGGACGAGCACTTGACCAGCCTCAACGCGCTGATTATCGCCGACCAGAACCTGGGACACGAACCCCTCGACCTGAGGCGCTACTGAGACCTTGTCGGCCTGGATGAAGGCGTTCTCAGTGGTTTCGTAATGTTGCTTGTTGGACCACCAAAATGCGACCCCGACCGCCAGGGCGATCGTCGCCGCACCGCCGACGATGATCGGAACCAGCGGGCGTCTAGGCGTTTCAGCCATGGTGGAATTCCTAAGCGCAGGCGCTGAAAAATGGACGGCGTCGTCCAAACTTCAAAATACCTAGAATCGAAGGGTATGGGATGCAAGGGTAAATTGGACCATTGTGTCCAAAAATCATCGCGACTGGACCTTGAACCCACTTCGTCGGCATATCCCGACTATGGATGCAGATGTCATCATTGCCGGAGCCGGGATGGCCGGAGCAACTCTAGCCTTGGCGCTCAAACAGGGCGGGCTAGAGCCGATCCTGATCGATCCGATCGTGTTTGAAGCCCAGGTCGCGCCGACTTTCGATGGTCGCGCTTCCGCAGTGGCCTTTGCGAGTTTCCGTCAGTGGCGGACGCTCGGGCTGACGGCGGACATAGAGCCCTTTGCTCAGCGAATTGAGCAGATTCTGGTCACCGATGGTCGCTCTCCCGGTGCCGCCTCAAGTGGGGCCTCGCCATTCTATCTGCGGTTTGATTCTGCCGAGATCGCTGATCGCTCCGATGGTGAGCCGCTGGGCTATCTGCTGGAAAATCGCAGAGCACGGGCGGCTTTGGCTGCAGCGGTCAAGCGCGCTGGAATAAAGGTCCTGGCCCCCGCCCGAGTTGCCAGCGTTTCATTTGATCTGGGCTCGGCCACGGTAACCTTGGAAGACGGCAGCACATTCAGGGCGGCATTAGTCGTGGGCGCCGAAGGTCGACACTCCGTGGTTCGCACCTCTGCGGATATCGGGGTCGTTGGTTGGGACTATCCCCAGAGCGGCGTCGTGGCCACTGTCAAGCTGTCGCGGCCCCATGGGGGCGTCGCCCACGAGTATTTCTTGCCCGGTGGACCCTTCGCCATTCTTCCTCTGACGGACGACCGCGCGAGCTTGGTCTGGACCGAGTCAACGGCCAAGGCCGCCGCTCTGGTTGGCGCACGAGCTGAGGTTTTCCATGCACATCTTCAGCGCCGCTTTGGCCCGCTGCTCGGCCAGGCGACGGTCGAGGGGCCAATCTTCACCTATCCCCTGTCTTTGCAGCTTGCGGAACGGTTGACCGCGCCACGCGCGGCCCTGCTGGGCGACGCCGCCCATGGCATT
>JANPNB010000499.1:0-5079 GCA_031427275.1 Alphaproteobacteria bacterium
GGGCCGTGGTTATCTCCAGGTTCTCATGCCTTCGGGGGAAACGGCCTATACACGGGCTGGAAATCTGTCGGTGAATGATCAGGGTCAATTGGTCACCGAGGACGGCTATCAAATCCAACCTGCCGTCACGATCCCTTCTGACGCTACCGACATCATCATTTCTAAGTCAGGCCAGATTCAGGTAGCTCAGGCCGGTCAAACCTCGACCAGCGTTGTCGGCAGCCTCGAGCTCGCCACCTTCCTCAACGAGCCGGGCCTAGAGGCCATCGGCGACAACCTATTCCTGGTGAGCGGGGCATCAGGTGCCGCCACGACGGGATCGCCCGGCACCACCGGCATAGGCACGCTCTTACAGGGCTACACTGAGGCCTCCAATGTCGATCCGGTTAGCGAAATCACCGCTCTGATCGTGGCGCAGCGGGCCTATGAAATGAATTCCAAGGTGATCACGGCTGCAGACCAGATGCTGTCTGCCGCCAACCAAGTGAAGGGCTAGGCTGATGCGTCTCCTGGCCACCATCATCGCGGGCTTGCTGATCGCCAGTTCGGCGACCGCAGGCCAATCGGTTATGCTGCGCCCCGATGCCGTCGACGAGGACGGCATCGTGACCCTTGCCGATCTGTTTGACGGCGCGGGCTCGGCGGGCCAGGTTAAGGTCGCCGCCCGAAGCGGCCAGATTACCGTTCTGGATGCCGGGCTTGTTCAAGGCCTAGCGCGCCGCAATGGTCTAGATTGGGCCAATGCCGAGGGTATTCGGCGGATTGTCGTGCGCGGCGAGGCTGTTGAACGGCCTGGGTCAGCTCGAGGCAATATTGAGGTCTTGACCTATGCCCGCAGCCTCGCGGCCGGCGAAATCGTGCAACCCGAAGATCTGGTCTGGACCAAGGTCGCCGCAGCCCCGACCGATAGCCCTTCAGATGCCGATCAAGCCATTGGCCTGGCCGCCCGACGCCCGTTGCGCGCCGGCGCGGTCGTATCCATGCGGGACATCTCGGCACCCCAAGTCATCAAGACCGGCGATCTCGTGACGGTCACATTCGTCAGCGAGGGCCTATCCCTCACCTTGCAGGGCAAGGCCATGGCCTCGGCGGCCCAGGGCGAGAATGTTTCGGTTCTTAACACCAGCTCCAAGAAGATCATCCAGGCGGTCGCCAACGGTCCAGGACAGGCAATCATCGGACCGTACGCTCAACAATTCATGCCGACCGCTCCGGCGCGTCTCGCCCTCCGCTAGAGAAAGCCTGCCCATGCGCACCCTCGTCCTTTTCAGCCTGCTCGCCCTTCCACTGTGCGCCTGCTCGACCGTGAAGGATGTTGTGCGCGGTCCAGAACTGGCCCCGATTGGTTACCCCTCCGCGCTCATTCCACGCGATCAAGCTGTGTTGGCAGTCCATGATCCGATGCTCCAGCCTGCCTCGGCAAACTCCTTATGGCGGGCGGGCGCGCGGGCCTTCTTCATTGATCAGCGCGCCAACAGGGTCGGCGACATTCTGACGGTTCAGATCGATATCGATGACAGCGCGAAAACCTCCAACACATCGACGACAAACCGCAGCAACGGCCTGAGCGCCGGCGTGCCGCACCTGCTGGGATTTGAGTCTAGCCTCGGCAAGATCTTGCCGGGCGGGTTCGATCCAGCCAATGCGCTGGAAACCTCCTCGACGTCCAAGAGTTCGGGAACCGGAAGCGTTAGTCGCGCAGAGAAAATCTCGCTCACCATCGCTGCCGTGGTGACCGGGGTTTTGCCCAATGGAAACATGGTCATTCAGGGAACCCAGGAGGTTCGGACCAATGCCGAAATGCGGCAGCTGACGGTGTCTGGCATCGTCCGCCCCGAGGACATCTCGTCGGCCAACACCATCCGCCACACCCAGATTGCCGAAGCCCGCATCAGCTATGGGGGTCGAGGTGACATCTCCGCCGTGCAAAGAGTTCCAGCAGCCCAGGCGCTAGTCAATAAGTTCACCCCGTTCTAGCCATTGGCCGTCCCTCACACCGCTGCTAGCCTGAGCAGATGAAAGCGTTCTTCGTCCTGATGGGGTTCGTAGCCACCACGGCCTCCGCGCAGGAACTGGCTCCCGCGTGGACTGTGGCTACGCCCAAAGACGCGGCGGCAGTCCTATCCTTTGAAGAAGGCAGTGGCTCGCGTATTCACCTCCAATGCGTCCGTAAGTCGGGGCAAGTTGTCTTGGATTTCGAGGTCGCGCGTCGGCTGGCCGACCATAAGGTTGGCGAAGTTTGGGTGGATGCTTCGGGTATAGCCGCCCCTTGGCCCGTCAGCGTTGCCTTGGCCTCCGGCACGTCAACAACGACCCTGAGGGGTCAAGCGCAACCCGCCGAGACGCTGTCTGTCACCCTTGTGAAAACTGAGATTTCCACCGCCGCGCCAGTGATTAAGGCGTTTGCAAAGTCTGGGGTCTTCTCACTTCGGGCCTTGAATGGTTCAATCTCACCAAGCGCCGCCAAACCCGGATGGGTCCGAAAATTCCTCCGAGCCTGCAATTAGGCCTAGGCTCTAAGTCCAGCCGACGAGGCGTTGTCGATACCAAGCGCAGCCAGGGCACTTCGCGCAATACCCTCGGCGTCTAGACCCGCCTGGGCATACATGGCTTCAGGCTTGTCCTGATCCTGGAAGATATCGGGTAGAGTCAGGGTTCGAACTTTCAACCCGCGATCCAGAGCACCATGTTCGGCCAAGGCGTGCAAAACGAACGCGCCGAAACCACCCATCGCCCCCTCCTCAACTGTGATCAGGGCCTCATGCTCTCGGGCCAAACGCAAGATCAAGTCCAAGTCCAAGGGCTTGGCAAACCGGGCGTCAGCCACTGTCGTTGAGAAGCCCTTAGCCGCCAGCAGGTCCGCAGCCTTGAGGCTTTCGGCCAACCGGGTGCCAAACGACAAGATGGCCACGGTGGAGCCCTCGCGAACAACACGCCCCTTACCGATCTCTAGCGGAGCGGCGAGCTCGGGAATGGCAATTCCCCACCCCTCACCTCGTGGATATCGGAACGCCGAGGGGCGGTCGTCAATCGCAACAGCCGTAGCAACCATATGGGCCAGCTCTGCCTCGTCGGCGGCCGCCATCAAGATCATCCCCGGCAGAGCGCCCATAAAGCCAATGTCGAAGGACCCAGCATGGGTCGCCCCATCAGCCCCCACCAGTCCTGCACGGTCCATCGCGAACCTGACCGGAAGGCGCTGGATCGCGACGTCATGGACCACTTGGTCATAACCCCGCTGCAGGAATGTCGAATAGATCGCCGCAAAGGGCTTCATTCCGTCGGCGGCAAGGCCGGCCGCAAATGTCACCGCATGCTGTTCGGCAATGCCCACATCAAAGGTGCGATCTGGAAACCGCTGGCCAAATAGATCAAGACCCGTGCCCGATGGCATGGCAGCGGTCACCGCAACGATCTTGGGATCTAGCTCTGCGTGCTTGATCAGTTCCTGGGCAAAGACCTTGGTGTATTGCGGCGCTGCGGCCTGACCCTTGGCCTGCTGGCCAGTGACCACGTCGAACTTGACCACAGCATGGAGTTTGTCGGCAGCCGCTTCAGCCGGCTCATAACCCTTGCCCTTTTGCGTCACCACATGGACCAGAACCGGACGATCTCGGATTTCCCGCGCGTTCTTGAGAATCGGAACCAACGCGTCCAAATCGTGCCCATCAATGGGGCCGACATAATAGAAGCCTAATTCTTCAAAGAAGGTCCCGCCCGTGACCATCCCCCGAGCGAATTCCTCGGCCTTCCGAGCAGCTTCCTTTAGAGGTTTAGGCAGGGCTCCGGCCACGGACTTGCCAATCTTGCGCAAAGATTGATAGCCACCGCCTGAAACCAGCCGCGCCATATAGGCGCTCATCCCACCCACCGGCGGTGCAATCGACATGTCGTTGTCGTTCAGGATCACGGTCAGCTGACCGGTGGTTTCGCACGCGTTATTCATGGCCTCATAGGCCATACCCGCGCTCATCGAGCCGTCACCGATGACGGCGACAACGCTGGTCTTGCGACCTGCCGCGTCTCGGGCCGCACAGAAACCAAGCGCCGCAGAGATTGAGGTCGCCGCATGCGCCGCGCCAAACGGATCATAGGGGCTCTCAGAGCGCTTGGTGAAGCCCGATAGGCCACCGACTTGACGCAGTGTGCGGATTCGGTCGCGACGCCCCGTCAGGATCTTATGAGGATAGGCTTGGTGCCCAACATCCCAGATCAGTATGTCGTCGGGCGTCTGATAAACATGATGCAGGGCAACGGTTAGTTCGACGACCCCAAGACCGGCTCCTAAGTGACCTCCGGTCTGCGACACGGCATCAATGGTTTCGGCTCGCAATTCGTTGGCGAGCTGACGAAGCTCTGCAGCGTTGAAGCCCCGCGTGTCAGCCGGGGACCTAACGGTATCGAGTAAAGGCGTGTGGGGCGGCATGTCTTACGCAAACAAGCTTTTCAGAGATTCAGTTGCGGCGATCTAGCACGAAATCGACGCTGTCCCTCAGGAAATCCGCGCGCGATCCGAAGGGATCAAGATGATCCTTGGTTTGGCTGACCAAAAGGCTCAACCGCTCTCGTGCAGCATCGGCCCCCAGGATCGTCACATAGTTGGCCTTCCCGCGCTCAGCATCCTTGCCCGCTTTCTTGCCGAGCATCACGCTATCGCCCTCAACGTCTAACAGATCATCGACAATCTGATAGGCGAGGCCCATATCCTGAGCAAAGGCCATCAGGGCATGGCGTTCAACGTCGCTGGCATGGGCCATTATCGTCGGCAGCTCGAACGATACAGCGATCAGTGCGCCGGTTTTCATCCGTTGCATCCGCGCAACTGCACCCAGGTCGTCGCGCACCCCCAGCATGTCGATCATCTGTCCGCCGCACATGCCCTTGGCCCCGATAGCGAGGGACAAACGCGCAATCATATCGGCACGAACCCGGCCGTCTGCGTGGGTTTGTGGATGTGACAGGATTTCAAAGGCCAAGGATTGCAAGGCATCGCCGACCAGGATCGCGGTGGCCACATCATAGGCCTTATGGACAGTTGGTCGGCCGCGGCGCAAATCGTCATCATCCATGCCGGGCAAG
>JANPNB010000500.1:0-2741 GCA_031427275.1 Alphaproteobacteria bacterium
AGACGTACTTCAGATGTTCATTGCGCAGCAGCGCGCCAGGTAGCAATCCGGCCTCACACAGAACCTGAAAGCCGTTGCATATGCCGATAGTTGCAACACCGCGCTCGGCCGCAGCCTTGACCTCGGTCATCACGGGAGACAGCGCAGCCATCGCTCCGCATCGCAGATAGTCGCCGTAGGAAAACCCGCCTGGCAGCACGATCAGGTCGAGGTCTGAGGGCAGGGACGTGTCACCGTGCCAGACCATCTCCACCTTCGCGCCTGTTGAGCGCTCAATCGCAACCTTGCAATCGCGGTCGCAGTTGGACCCGGGGAAGACGATGACGGCGGCTTTCATGATTGCGCTGCATAATCTGGGTCGGTCAAAAAAGCCAGTGTTGGAGGCGGTCGACGCGTGCGGAAGTCGAAAGCCTCTTGGCTAGGACCGCTGGCTTCCAGGAGGGCTAAGCGAGACTGGCACCATTTACCAACAAGTCATCGACGTCGCGCGCCTGCCAAGCTCTTCAGATAGGCGAGCAGCTGATTATAGCCAACCCTGTCGCCGAACGCACAACCGGTGTCGACCATACCTTGCTCGGTGGAGCGTTGCTGAATGATGGCGGGATGACCTGCGCCGCCGGGCAAGGTCACCACGTACGACGTCTGGCCATCAGCGCTGTTGTAGTAATGGTAGGGTTCACCTGGAGCCTTGGCGAGTTGGATGTCCGGGAGGACGGCGATCTGCCGCGCCAGGGTCTGATACCCAAGCCCGCAATCCAATCTGAACGGCGCAAGCGCGGGTTGGGGCGGCGGCGCGCATGCGCTCAGGCCCCAAGCCACAGCGGCCAGGGGCGAGGCTCGTCTCACGCCAGTTCGATCCGGTAGCTTTCAATGACCGTATTGGCCAACAGCTTGTCGCACATGGCCTTGACGTCCAATTCAGCTGTGGCTTGGTCTGTCGTTGCCAGATCAAACTCGATGGTTCTGCCGACCCGAACGCCACCGACATTTCCCCATCCCAGCCCGTGCAGGGCACTCTCAACGGCTTTGCCCTGAACGTCGAGGACGCCCGGTTTTAGAAACACATGAACTTTCGCGCGCACTAGTGCAGGCCTCCTTGAATCACGGTGGGCATCTCTTTCATGATGCCCAGCCGCCGGGCGACTTCGGTATAGCTCTCGATGACGTCACCCAAATCGCGACGGATTCGATCCTTGTCCAGCTTTTCGTTGGTTTGGGCGTCCCACAATCGGCAACTGTCTGGGCTGATCTCATCGGCCAAGATCACCCGGGAAAATTCGTTCTCCCAAAGTCGGCCAAATTCCAAACGGAAATCGATCAAGGTGATGCCAACGGCCCCAAAGGCCCCGCTAAGGAAGTCGTTTACCCGCAGCGAAAGCGCCATCATGTCATCAAGTTCCTGGGTATTGGCCCAGTTGAACGCTGTGATGTGTTCCTCGGTAACAATCGGATTGGAGAGCTTGTCGTCCTTCAAATAGAACTCAATAATCGAACGGGGCAGAGCTTGGCCTTCCGGCAGCCCGAAACGCTGGGACAGGGAACCCGCCGCCACATTGCGCACGACGACTTCAAGCGGAATGATCTCCAGCTCTTTGATCAGCTGTTCGCGCAGATTCAGGCGCTTGATGAAGTGGTTTTGCACACCAATTGAGTTCAACCGGATCATGAAATACTCACTGATCCTGTTGTTGATGACGCCCTTACCCTCAAGCACAGCCCGCTTGCCGACGGCGCCGGGACTTGTATCGTCTTTGAAGTACTGGATCAGCGTTCCGGGCTCTGGGCCCTCATAGAGAATCTTGGCCTTGCCCTCAAAGATCTTCTTGCGGCGGGTGCTCATAGGCGCCTTCTCCAGCAAACGAGGGTTTGGTCGGTGCCGAAAACAAAAACGCGCGCGGCTTATTCCGGCGCGCGCGGCTGTGGCTGCCCGACCTCTCGTTCTTCCGAGGCTCGGGGAAATTAGCCGAACAGAGAGCGACAAGCAAACCTAAGCGCTGGGCGTCTCTGGCTTTCGATTGCAGGGCCGTGCCGCCCAGGATAGAGAAACAGTCAATCAGCCTTCCCGGAGACCCCATGACAACCTTTGATGATCGCGAGCGCGGCTTCGAGAGCAAATTCGCCTTGGACCAAGAACAAGAATTCAAGGCCGGCGCGCGGCGAAACAAGCTGCTTGGCCAATGGGCGGCGGGGCTTATGGGTTTAGACTTAGCGCGCGTCGATGAGTACGCTAAGGCTGTGGTGAAGTCCGACTTTGAACTTCCTGGCGACGAAGACGTGCTGCGCAAGGTTTTTGAGGACCTGAAGGGGTCCGGCGTTGCCGTGACCGAAGGTGATGTCCGCATGAAGATGGACGAGCTGCTGGCTCAAGCGCGCGACCAAATCAAAAACGGTCAATAATTTGTTACTCGCGCCGCGCGCGAATGCGTTTTGCAGCTAGACGATTTGGCCTTAGCGTCCAAGGTTGAAGCTTTCTCGACAGTGGGGTTTATGATGTCGATGAATAGAATTCTGAAGCTTGCTGGCGCAGCCTCCTGCGCGGTGCTGCTCTCTGCCAGCGCGGCAAGTGCTGCAGTCAGCGTGACCTGGGCGAGTTGGACCACCGCAAGCGCCGGTATCGTGGGCGGCTCGATCGGTGCCGTAGGCGTCACCTACAACGGACCGTATTCCTTCGCCCAAACCAACAATGTCGGCACCGATTTTTGGGTCGATGGCGGATACACGCAGGGCGTAGTTAACCGTCC
>JANPNB010000501.1:0-6308 GCA_031427275.1 Alphaproteobacteria bacterium
CAAAGGGCGCAGGCCAACGTGAATTGTCGCATCCTGCCTGGTGTTGCCACCGAGGCCGTGCGCCAGGAACTGGTTAGGGTGTTGGCTGATGACAAGATCACTGTCGCCATGACCGGCGCGGTCAGTCCCGTTTCTCCTCCACCGCCCTTGTCCAAGGCCATCACGGGGCCTGTCGAGGCCGTCGCCAAGGAGATGTGGCCCGGCGTGGCGCTGGTTCCGGCCATGTCCACCGGAGCCACAGACGGTCGCTTCACCAACCCGGCGGGCATTCCGACCTATGGGCTATCTGGCATGTTCGGTGATCCGGACGGCGGCGGAGTGCACGGTTTGAACGAGCGTATCCGAGTGCGGTCGCTCTATGAGGGCCGGGATTTCCTCTACAAGGTGGTCAAACTCTACGCGAACCAGAAGTAGGCGCGCTACTTGCCCCCTCCCCAAGAAACGGGCTTCATAGTGTCGGTAGTTTTGGGAGGCGGATTTGGGCGATCAAGTGGGCGAAGCCAAGATCGGTCGCACACTCGCTGATTCCACGCCTTATTTCCCTGACCCGCCGAAGCCGCCGCCGGGTGCGCCCAACATTCTGGTGGTGTTGTTTGACGATGTGGGGTTCTCGGACTTCGGGTGTTACGGCTCGCCGATCAAGACGCCGACGATTGACGCGCTGGCCGCTGACGGGCTGCGCTACACGGGCTTTCACACCACGGCGATGTGCTCGACCACGCGGGCGGCACTGCTGACCGGGCGCAATCATCACTCGGTGGGGATGGGGTGCCTTTCGAACTTTGATAGCGGCTATCCGGGCTATCGCGGCAAGATCGCGCGGGATGCCGGGATCCTGCCGGAGATGCTCAAGCCCCACGGCTATCGCAGCTACATGGTCGGCAAGTGGCATGCGACGCCATTGACCGAGACCGGCCCGACAGGGCCCTTCGACGGCTGGCCTTTAGGGCGTGGATTTGACCGGTTCTACGGCTTTATGGATGCCGAGACCGACCAGTTCGCGCCGGAGCTGGTGCGCGACAATACGCCGGTGGAGCAGCCCGCCAGCTACAGTGAGGGCTATCACCTCACCGCCGATCTGGTGGATCAGTCGATCCGTTTTCTGGCCGACCACATGGCCGATGCGCCGCAGGTGCCTTGGCTGTTGTGGCTGGCACCGGGAGCCTGTCACGCGCCGCACCAGGGGCCCAAGGACCTGATCAAGAGCTATGACCAGGTGTTTGAGGGCGGCTGGGACGCGGAGCGGGAACAGCGCATTACCCGCCAGAAGGCGCTTGGGATCGTTCCTGCTGACACGGTGCTGCCGCCGCGCAATGATGGGGTCGGGTCATGGGAGGAACAGCCCGCCGACGCGCGCCGGGTTTTCACGCGCCTGCAAAGCGCCTTTGCCGGCATGCTTGATCACGCCGATCAGCATCTGGCGCGGTTGATCGGGTTTCTGGAAGAGGCGGGCGTCAAGGATGACACGCTGATCGTGGTGATGAGCGACAATGGGGCCAGCCAAGAAGGCGGTCCGTTCGGCTTTATCAACGCTATGGGGCCCTACAATCTCAAGGCCGAACCCATGGCCGAAAAGCTGGCCCGGATTGACGATATCGGCGGGCCTGACACCCACACCAATTTCCCGCATGGCTGGGCCATGGCCTCCAACACGCCACTACGGCGTTACAAGCAAAACACCCATGGCGGTGGCATTCGCGACCCGCTGGTGATCTCGTGGAAGAACGGCATTATGGCGCGAGGTGAACTGCGCCATCAGTTTACGCATGTGTCGGATTTCACACCGACCTTGCTGGATATCTTGGGGCTGAAGTCGCCTGAGGTGATCGCTGGCGTGCCGCAGATGCCGCTGGAGGGTGAAAGCTTTGCGGCCTCCCTGCACGATGCCGGAGCGCCGCGCCGGACCGGCCCGCAGCACTTCGAGATGTTCGGGCATCGGGGCCTTTGGCAGGAGGGCTGGAAAGCCGTGGCGTTTCATCAGCCGGGTTCGGCTTTCGACAATGATGTGTGGGAACTCTACAATCTGGATGCCGATTTCTCGGAAACCCAGAATCTGGCGGAGAGCCATCCAGAGAGACTCGCGGCCCTGGTTGAGACGTGGTGGGCGAGGGCAGAGGCTTGCAAGGTCTTGCCGCTGGATGACCGGTTTGGACCGCGGTTCGCCGAAAATGCCGCGCGCTATCATGGGCCGCGCAAGCGCTTCGTGTTCCATCCCGGCATGGGGCATTTGCCCACCGATGTGGCACCCGACGTGCGTAGCCGGTCCTACCTGATTGAGGCTGAGGTCTTGATCCCACCCGGTGGTGCTGAGGGGATCTTGCTGTCCCATGGCGACGCCACCTGTGGCTACAGTTTCTATCTTCAGGGCGGGCACTTGCATCACACGCTCAATGTCGGTGGCGCGCTGGTGACGGTGAGCTCGCAAGCCGCCGTAGAGCCGGGCCACCGGAAACTAGCACTCCGCTGTCGCCAAACCCCTGATGGCCGGGTTTTCACTTTGGCGGTGGACGGTGTCGTGGTGGGCGAAGTGAAAACATTTCTGGGCTTTGCCACATTCATTTCGTGGTCTGGCCTTGATATCGGTCGAGACCGCGCGAGCCCAGTGGGTCCCTATGAGGCACCCTTCGCCTTCACCGGCAAATTGCGCCGTGTGGTGGTGACCATGGATGAGGATCAGGCGCTCGATGGTGATGCGGTGGGTGAGGCGGAGATGGCGCGGCAATAGGACCAATCCGCGCCGATCCCTTGTGTGTCCCGTTCGCCACACTACATGGCATGCAACACGGGTTGCGCTTCATCAAGGCGACCTTTGGTTTTCCGCCTTACGAGGGGACCTATGAACATTGATCTCTATTCCGACCGCGCCAAGCAGGCCGTCCAGTCTGCCCAGAGCCTGGCCATGGCGCGCAGCCATCAGCAACTGGCCCCCGAGCACCTGCTCAAGGTGCTGCTTGAGGAAAAGGACGGGCTGAGTCGCGCCTTGATCGAGAGCGCGGGCGGACGTCCTGATGCGGCTGATCAGGCTGCTGACGCGCTGCTTTTCAAGCGGCCCAAGGTCGAGGGCGGGTCGGGCCAGCTCTATATGATGCCAGACACCGCACGGGTGTTTGCTGAGGCAGAGGCTGGGGCCAAGACGGCGGGTGATGCCTTTGTCACCACGGAGCGTCTGCTGATTGCCATCGCCAAGGACGGCGGCGACGCGGCCAAGGCGATCAAGGATAGCGGCACCAATGCCGCGGCCCTGGAAGAGGCGGCCAAGACCCTGCGCAAGGGTAAAACCGCCGACAGCGCCTCGGCCGAGGAGGGTTACGATGCCCTCAAACGCTACGCGCGTGACCTGACCCAGGCGGCCCGCGACGGCAAGCTGGACCCCGTCATTGGTCGCGATGAGGAGATTCGTCGCACCATTCAGGTGTTGAGCCGCCGCACCAAGAACAACCCCGTGCTGATCGGCGAACCTGGAGTCGGTAAGACCGCCATTGTCGAAGGTCTGGCCCTGCGCATCGTCAATGGCGATGTGCCCGAGAGCCTGAAGGACAAACAACTTCAGGCGCTGGATATGGGCTCGCTGATCGCTGGCGCGAAATATCGCGGCGAGTTCGAAGAGCGCCTGAAGGCGGTGCTCAATGAGGTGACCCAGGCCGAGGGTTCGATCATCCTGTTCATCGACGAGATGCACACCCTGGTCGGCGCAGGTAAGACCGAAGGGGCGATGGACGCGTCCAATCTGCTCAAACCCGCCTTGGCGCGGGGCGAGCTGCACTGTGTGGGCGCGACGACCCTGGATGAGTACCGCAAGCATGTCGAGAAAGACGCCGCCCTGGCCCGGCGTTTCCAGCCGATCTTTGTGGCCGAGCCGACGGTCGAGGATACGGTCTCGATCCTGCGCGGCCTGAAGGAGAAGTACGAGGTTCACCACGGGGTGCGCATACTCGATAGCGCCATTGTGGCCGCCGCCACGCTCTCTAACCGCTACATCGCCGACCGGTTTCTGCCCGACAAGGCTATCGACCTGATCGATGAGGCCGGCAGCCGGGTGCGCATGGCCGTGGACTCCAAACCTGAAGAGTTGGACGAGATCGACCGCCGCGCCGTGATGCTGAAGATCGAGCGCGAGGCCTTGGCCAAGGAAACCGACACGGCGTCAAAGGCACGGTTGGAAAAGCTGGAAATCGAGCTGGAGGATCTGGAAGCTCAGTCGGAAGACATGACGGCCAAGTGGCGGGCCGAGAAGGACAAGGTGTCGTCGGCTGCCCAAATCCGTGAGGCGCTGGACCGGCTGCGCGCAGAGCTGGTGGCGGTGCAGCGGCGTGGCGACCTGCAACGCGCCTCGGAAATCGCTTATGGCCAAATCCCACAGCTTGAGCGGCAGCTGACCGACGCCGAGGCCATGGCTGCCGAAGACGCGGTCTCGCCCGAGGTGGTCGATGCCGAACAGATCGCTGCGGTGGTCTCGCGCTGGACCGGTATTCCCGTCGAAAAGATGCTGGAAGGCGAGAGGGACAAGCTGCTCGCCATGGAAGATGCTTTACGCGGTCGCGTGGTGGGCCAGGAGGAGGCGTTAGCCGCTGTGTCAGACGCCGTGCGGCGGGCGCGCGCGGGTCTGCAAGACCCCAACCGTCCGATAGGCTCGTTCCTGTTCCTCGGCCCCACCGGCGTGGGCAAGACAGAGCTGACCAAGGCCCTAGCCGAGTTTATGTTCGACGATGAGGCCGCCATCACCCGCATGGATATGAGCGAGTATATGGAAAAGCACTCGGTCAGCCGGATGATCGGGGCCCCTCCCGGTTATGTCGGGTATGACGAAGGGGGCGCTCTCACCGAGGCCGTTCGACGCCGTCCTTATCAGGTGGTGTTGTTCGATGAGGTGGAGAAGGCCCACCCCGATGTGTTCAACATCCTGCTGCAGGTGCTCGATGATGGTCGCCTGACCGATGGTCAGGGTCGTACGGTCGACTTCCGCAACACGCTGCTCATCATGACCTCGAACCTGGGCTCAGAGTTCCTGGCGGCTCAGTCTGAAGGCGAGGATGTCGAGGCCGTTCGTCCCATGGTCATGGATGTAGTGCGCCGCCATTTCCGGCCCGAGTTCCTCAACCGCGTTGACGAGATGATCCTGTTCAAGCGTCTGGGTCGGGCAGAGATGGACAACATCGTCACCATCCAACTGGCGCGGGTCGAAAAGCTGTTGGCCGACCGGCGGATGTCGATCGTGCTCGATGCTGGGGCGCTGCACTGGATTGCCGAGCGCGGCTATGACCCGGTCTATGGGGCACGCCCACTGAAGCGGGTGATCCAGAAGGAGTTGGTCGATCCGATCGCGCGCAAACTGCTGGCGGGGGAATTGGCGGACGGCGCGATTATCGACGTCACCGCCTCAGCTGACGGCCTGGAGATCGGCAAGGCGCGGGTGCATTGAGCCCAAAGCGCTACATCTCTACGTGAACGGCCCGGCCGCCACGGATTTCAATGCGGCGCATGATGGCCATGTCGGCGACGCCGCTGACGCCAACAGGCTTGGCCACCAGGATCGCAAACCATGCGCCATTGGGCAGGCCTGAGAAGCTGAAGTTTCCGGCGGCGTCGCAGGTTGTGCGCCGCACGAAGGCCGAATAGTCGCCGCTAGGGGCCGATGGCGTGCGCGCCCGAACCTCTGCCACCGGCAGAGCCGAGGCGTTGGGCGAATTGTAGAGGATGGTCATGCGTCGCCGAGTCCAGAGCGTTTCCGGCGTCAGGATTACGCCGGAACTGGCGCAGGCATAGCCAACCTGACCGCTTCGGAACGAGAGGTGACCGTCGATCCGGCCCTTGCCCGGCACAGTCGACCAGCCAAAGTCTTGCGGTCGGAAAATGTCCGCCGAGGGCGGCGGGCCATAGTTTGGCGGCGGTGGGCCAAGGCTTGGCCCCATGCTGGCGCAGGCTGAGAGCGATAACAGACTGACTAGGGCGAGCGTGAAATGGGCGGGCTTCATGCAACTACCATAGACCCGGAAATAGCTCCCCTCAATCGTCCCCGCGTGGTTTGCCGCGCATGGCTTTGACCCCGCCGCGATGTACCTTGCCGTCCAGTCTGCGGACCTTTGAGGCCATGGTGGGCCTTGTCTTCTTGCGCGGGGGAGGCGGGGGCTCGGCGGCCTTACGGATCAGTTCGATAAGCCGGTCCAGAGCTGCGGCCCGATTGCGTTCCTGGGTCCGGTGGGTCATGGCCACCAAAACCAGAATGCCGTCTTGGGTTAGACGACGTCCAGCCAGCTTCATCAGCCGGATCGCCACATCATAGGGCAGAGACGGCGAGCCGCGCACATCGA
>JANPNB010000502.1:0-3479 GCA_031427275.1 Alphaproteobacteria bacterium
CGAGACCGTCAGCTTCAAACTGCCCGGGGTGTTGGTGGATTAGGGGAACGACCGTGCCCCCAGCGCCACACCCCAGCTAGGGTCGCCGCCGAGCCATGACCGACATCTTCATCTCCTATGCCCGCAGTACGGCGGACCAAGCCCATAAGGTCGCCGAAGCCTTGCGGGCGCTGGGCTACGGCGTTTGGCGCGACGATGAGCTGCCCGCCCACCGCGCCTATGCCGAAGTGATCGAGGAGCGGTTGGCGGCGGCGAAGGCCGTGGTGGTGATCTGGTCGGCTGAGGCGGTGAAGTCGCAGTGGGTGTTCTCTGAGGCCAACCGCGCGCGCGAGGGGGCCAAGTTGGTGCAACTGTCCCTGGATACCACCCGCCTGCCCATGCCGTTTGATAGCCTGCAATGCGCCGACATGGCAGGCTGGGACGGCGACACCAACGCGCCGGGCTGGCGCAAGGTGGTGGCCAGCCTTGGTGATCTGATGGGTGCGCCAGCAGCATCCGCCATCGAAGCTCCAGCCCTGGCTTTGCCCAGCAAACCCTCCATCGCTGTCATGCCGTTTGCCAATCTGAGCAATGACCCGGAGCAGGACTATTTCGCCGACGGGATGGTGATCGAGATCACCAACGCGCTAACCCCCTTTGGGTCTCTGTTTGTGATCGCCGGGAGTTCGACACTGACCTTCAAGGGCAAGAGCGTGGCCGCTCAAGACGCAGCCCGGCTACTGGGCGTTCGCTACGTGTTGGAAGGCAGCGTTCGCAAGGCCGGTAATCGGGTCCGCATCGCCGTTCAATTGATCGATGCCGCGGACGGCGCGCAGATATGGACTCAGCGGTTCGAAGACACGTTGGAAGACATCTTCGCCCTACAGGACCAAGTGGCGTTAGCCGTCGCTGGGAAGGTCGAGCCGTCAATCGCTTCTGCTGAGTACAGTCGGGTGACGGCTGGCACCGTTCGACATACGGGGTGCCATGACCTTTACCTCCGTGCGACTGCAAGCTGGGTTCAGGATAGTCGGAAAGCCTTTGAGCATCTCGAACGCGCCATCGAGCTTGACCCATATTTTGCCCCAGCGCTGGCGCTAGCAGCCCACCTGTGTCGAAACTTCTATCTGGTTGAAGGATATGTTGAGGATCGGGACCCATATCGTGACAAGGCGATCAAGCTGGCACGCCGGGCGCTTGAGGTCGCCGGAAGCGACGCGATTGTTCTGGCGAATGTGGCAGTTGTACTTGGCGCGCTGGAAAGCGATCTGGATGGGGCACTTGCCCTCGTCGATCGTGCGCTTTCGCTGAATCCCGGTTCGGCCGACGTTTGGATTTACAGTGCAGAACTGCGGGTGTTTGCTGATGACGCGAGAGCCGTCCAAGACGCCGAGACGTCCCTGAGATTAGACCCGCTAAGTCCAATTCGAGGGGTGCAGCTCTTCCATCTGGCTAGCGCTCTTTTTTCACAGCGGCGCTTCGCCGACGCGCTCACGCCCTTGAGGGAGTTGGCGCAAATACGTCACGCGGTCATGTCGAGCTGGGTAGAGTGCTTGATGGCAGCATCCCTTAGTCACCTCGGTCAAAACGAAGCCGGTCGCGAAGCCATCGCGCGAACCCGGATTCTCGATCCGGACTGGGGCCTCCCAAGTGATCTCCCCATGGGACTGAGCAAGATCGGCCAACAACTCGTGGTCGAAGGCATTGAGGCGCTGAAGGCCTCTCCCGCCCTCTAAACCAACGCCACCGACACCTTACGCCCGATCACACTGGCTGCCCTTTGCAGGGTCGCGATGGTGACATTGCCGTCGGTCGGGTCAAGCACGCGGTCCACCTGGGTGCGGCTGGTCTTCATCAAGAGGGCCAGCTTGCGCTTGCTAAGCTTCATCTCGATCATGGCGTTTTGCAATTGCCAGGCGATCACCTCCTTGATGGCGATGGCCTGAAACTCCTCAAGCACCCCCTCCTCGCGAAGCAAGTCATCCAGGCTCGACCCGGCATGTTTGTTGTCAGCCATGTTCGATGTCCTTCATTCGTTTTCGCGCCAAGATCAGCGCTTCGTTCGGCGTTTGTTGGGTCTTCTTAACGATGGCGTGCAGGCCATAGAGTTCGCCGTCGTGGAAACAAATGAACACCCGAGCGATAGTCCGGCTCGGTAACGACGTGCGAACCTCCCAAAGCCCGCTGCCCAGCGACTTGCAAAGCGGCATACCGACCGGCCAGCGATGTTGCACCCGCTGCAGGTCCAGCCCGACCGCGAGGCGATCGTCACGGTCCAGAGCCTTCAACCAATCCCGCACAGGTTCATTGCCACCGCCACTGCGGTAGAAAACCAACGGGATCTTCGAAGGCTGGATTCATGCTCAGCTCATATCAATTCAAATGGCACTATATAATGTTCATATCACCAGCACAACCAACCAAAAGGTGACTTCCAGGGTTCTGAACACTCTTGCCGCTGCAACCAAGCCCCAGCTAGTTTCCCCCCACCCATGACCGCCCCCGAAATCCTCCCTGACGCTACCCCCAACAACTGGGTGGATCGCCACGCCCCCCCAGCCCTGCGCCCATGGCTCAAGCTTGGCCGGTTCGACCGGCCAACGGGCATTTGGCTGTTGATGCTTCCGGGTTGGCAAGGCATCGCCCTGGCCGGAGCCATGGCTGGCCACGCGCCGGACGTGCTGCTGATGCTCAAGGTGTTCCTCGGCGCGGCCCTGATGCGCGCGGCCGGTTGCGCCTATAACGACATTGTCGACGCCGACATCGATGCCAAGGTGGCCCGCACCGCTGGACGGCCCATCCCCTCGGGCCAGATCAGCGTCAAGCAAGCCTGGGGGTTCCTGATCGGCTGCGCCCTGATCTCGCTGATCATCCTGCTGACCCTGCCCCCGCTCGCCATCTATCTCGGCGTCGGCTCTCTGGCCCTGGTCGCGGCCTACCCGTTCATGAAGCGGATCACTTGGTGGCCGCAGGCGTGGCTGGGCCTCACCTTCAACTGGGGGGCATTGCTGGGATTTGCGGCAGCGACCGGTCACCTCGGCTGGCCCGCCCTGCTGCTCTATGCGTCCGGGGTCTTCTGGACGCTCGGTTATGACACCATCTATGCGGTGCAAGACCTGGAGGATGACGCCCTGGCCGGGGTGAAATCCTCGGCCCTGCGGCTGGGAGCCGCCGCGCCCAAGGCCGTGCTCGGCTTCTATGTCGCAGCCTTCGTCCTGGCCCTCACCGCCGCTTGGACTGCCAAGCTCGGTCCACTGTTCATTCCACCTGCCGCCCTGTTCGGCCTTCACCTTTCGCGCCAAGCCGCAGCCCTGGACGTCACCGACGGGGCAGATGCCCTCAAACTCTTCAAATCCAACACCCTGGCCGGTGCCCTGCTGGTTCTGGCGCTAATCGGCGGAATGTGGAAGGGTTAGGGACGAAGCAAACTGCCAATGAGGACGCCCCATGAGCGAAGCCAAGATCCCCACGGTCATGGACCTCACGCCGTTCAATCCGGA
>JANPNB010000503.1:0-3360 GCA_031427275.1 Alphaproteobacteria bacterium
ATGGTCAGCGGATTGATCACCATCCCGCTCTCATAGCGTTTGACCTCGCGGACCTGATCGGCCTGCTCCTCCACGCTCAGATTGCGGTGCAGAATGCCCATACCGCCCGACTGCGCCATGGCGATGGCCAGCCGACT
The DNA here is from genome assembly GCA_031427275.1 of Alphaproteobacteria bacterium. Taxonomy (GTDB): domain Bacteria; phylum Pseudomonadota; class Alphaproteobacteria; order Caulobacterales; family Caulobacteraceae; genus Phenylobacterium. The sequence goes on from JANPNB010000503.1 coordinate 138, forward strand.
GTCGGTCACGGTATCCATCGCCGCTGAGACGATAGGGATGTTCAGACTGATTTCGCGCGTAAACTTGGTGGCGGTATCCACCTGCCCAGGCATCACATCGGACGGACCGGGTTCGAGCAAAACATCGTCGAAGGTAAGCCCTTCGCGAATCTCCATGAGACTCTCCATTTTGCAGGGGGCGTATAGCGGGTGCTTGGGGTCGGGGGCAAGGGGCGAGCGCTTATCGCGCAAAAATGGCCTCAAGACTCAGGTTCGTCCCCGAACGCCGCTTCGAAATCTTGACCGCCGTAGAAGATGCGGATGATCGTGACCTCATCGTCTCCAACTGAAAACACGATAGTTGCACGACGCTCAAAGCCGATTGTCCTTAGGCCAGGTCCCAGGTCTTCCCGACGGCTTCCCCGCTGCGGAAAATACACCAAGTTTTCGCAGGCCCTTTGAATGCGCAGCACATAGCGACCGGCCGTCCGACCACCTGAGTTTTCGGCGATGTAGTTGTGAAGACTGATTATATCGTCGGCGGCGGCCTCCGAGAAGGTGAGTCTATTCTCCCGGCTCATTGGCCGCCATCCAAGCTTCGTGATGCGACCGAAGTCGATCAAATACCTCCTTCGCCGGAAGTCTTGGTCTCGGATCATCCAACGCTTCTTGAACCTTCAGCCGCATCCAATCGTCGAGCGCGGCCTCCTCCCGGTCCAGAGCCCTAAGCCCCGCGCGCAACACTTCGCTAGCCGACGCGTAACGGCCCGAGCTGACGCGCTCGTCAACCCTGGCCTTCATCTCACCCAAAGTCACCGTGACCGGTTGGCTAGCGCGGGACATGGGCTCACCTCACTTGGCGCAAATCTATGACAAAGTCATACTCTGCGACATGACTCTGCACAAGTTCAATTGCGGTGACATCAAGGGCAAGGGTGATCACCGTCACTACGGCACCCGTCAAGAGAACTACAGCTTCACAAGCTTGGAACAGCTGGTGGCAGATTTCATGGCCGATGTGGAGGCCCAACGAGGCGAAAAGTCATGAGCAGCGAAGTCAAAATCACTGTGGGCGGCGACTTGGCACACGATATGGCGGGATTTGCCGCCGCTTGGAAACGCGCCGAATCCGGCGATCTAAGGGAAGAACGCGTCCTCTCCTTCGAATCCTGGGAGGCCTTATCTTCTGTTCTGACCGGCGAACGGGTCCGGCTTTTGCGCCACCTGCATGGCCACCCCTCCAACTCGATCAACGCCTTGGCCTTGGGCCTAAAACGCCAGTATCGCCGCGTCCATGAGGATGTGACGATCCTAGAGCGCGCTGGCCTGCTGGATCGCTCATTCGGCGATGTCCGCACCACCGCAGACGTGCTTACGGCTCAGGTGGTTCTGGGAAGTTAAGGCCCGCAAAATTGGGATCATCGGGTAATTGCAGTAGGCCCGCTTAGGTAAGTCGGCTTGCGGCGTGGAGCTCAAGGTCGGTCGCGGCAAAGTCCTTGCCGGTGCAAAGCAGCGGTTGGTCGCGCGCCTTGGCGACGGCATAGACCAACAGGTCGAGCAGATTGAGCGTGCTTTCCAGAACATGTTGAGCTACATTGTAGCGCAACGCATTGGAGATATCTGTCATGCCTACGAACGCCGTTGTGCGGGCTCGCATCGATGAGCATATCAAGGAAGAGGCCTCGGTCGTACTCGCGGCCATGGGATTGACGGTCTCTGACGCATTCCGAATTCTGCTGACTCGTGTCGCTCGCGAGAAGGCGCTGCCATTTGAGCCCTTGACACCCAATGAAACCACGATCGCGGCCATTCGAGAGGCGCGCTCCGGCAACCTCATTCGTTTCGCCACAGTCGAGGATCTTATGGCGGATCTGAATGCGGACGATTGAACGCACGGGTCAGTTCAAGCGAGACTACAAACGCGAGGCCAAAGGCCAGCACCGCTCGACGCTCGATCTTGAACTCATTCCGATTATCACCGCCTTGGCCCGCGACGAGCCCTTGGAGCTGCGGCGCAGAGATCATGCGCTCATCGGTGATTGGAAGGATCACCGTGACTGCCACCCGACCTATTGCTGATCTACTGCAAGCCCGACGAAGACGTGCTTCAGCTCGTGCGCTTAGGCTCTCACAGCGAGCTGGGTATCTGATCGTCCACCAAATCGATCACGCACCGGTTCTCGGGCAAATCACCCATTAAAGGTAAAGTCGGAGAGCCCACAAGCGTAGTGAGAGGTTGGATCTGGACTGAGCATGGCCCCTGGAAAGTGGTGCGTGTCCCCATCTTCAACGCCTTGGCCTTGGGCCTAAAACGCCAGTATCGCCGCGTCCATGAGGATGTGACGATCCTAGAGCGCGCAGGCCTGCTGGATCGCTCGTTTGGCGATGTCCGCACCACCGCAGACGTGCTTACGGCTCAGGTGGTGTTGGGAACATAAGTTAGTAGCCTGACCTCCCGCTCAACCCGAGTCACATTGACAGCCGCTGATCAGAGGAACAGCGTCCGAACCTGAGCTTCAGTAGACCAGCCGCTCTGACCACAAGGATGCTTGGCTTCCATGACCCGCGCCCTCCTCTCCGCCCTTCTAATGTCCGCCCTATGCGCAACCACCGCCTCAGCGGCTCCGCCGAGCCCGACCACCACCGACCCCAAGGGCGCCATAGACGTCCTCAAACGCTACGCTCCCAAGGCCCAACCCAAGCCGACAACCTCAGGAAACGGTGCCTCCCTGGTCATCCAAGTCGATAGCGGCCGCCTCCAGCAGGTGACTGTTAAGTCCGCACTGTTCGGGTCCAAATCCAGCCGCAAACGCTCAGTGGAGGCCTTTGCCGCGACCGTGAAATCTCCCGACAAGGCGCTTCTCCTGCGCCTCCTGCGCGAGAACCGCACGAATTTCGGCTACTGGTCGTTAAGTCCAAACAACGAGAGCGGCGGCTTCGACATCCTCTATTCCTCGGACCTGCCGGAAAACGCCTCAACCCCGCTAATCCAAGAAGTCATCACCGACGTCGCCGAAACCTCCGACAAACTCGAAGCCGAGATCATGAAGAAGGATGAATACTAATAAAGTGAGGCATCAGACGGCAGCGAAGAGTTAAGCGGACTGGCACCGTAATTCACCCGATCAGTTACGACAGACGTGTCTTTAGTCGCCCGATCGAAGACAGGGGGGTGCAGTGGTGGGAGGTTCGCGAGGTCTATCGCGACCGTTTCCGCACCCCCCTCTCGATCGCCTTTGCCTTC
>JANPNB010000504.1:0-2702 GCA_031427275.1 Alphaproteobacteria bacterium
ACATCGCTTTCCGTCGCAGCCCCTCCCCGGTCGCCAGTCTTACGCCCCAGCTCTCCAGAATGTCGGCACCTGTGGTGGTCGAGGTGAGCGGGGCATCATCGAAGGAGATCGAGAGGATCGGGCGCCCCGGCGAGACGGGCAGGGGGCGTTGGTGGCGCAGACGCGCCCATCGCCGCACGGCCTTACCCTTCAGCGAGCTATCGGCCGCGTAGGCCTGGGCATAGTTCTGCATTACACAGCCTCCGCATATAGCGCAGCGCGATAGAGGCGCATAGCAAGGGCGCGGGTCTTCAACGGCGCGCGCTCGATCAGGGCATAGGCCTTCAGCAGGGGCCGCCACACCGAGCGGAAAGGTGTGGCCTTCATCAGTTTGGCGACCTTGTAGCTCGGATAGGTCGAGACCACCCCGCGATGGGCAGCAACCACCCTGGCAAAGTTTGCAGCCGATTGCTCGAACTTGGCGGCAATCACCGATGCGGTGTCGAGGCCAAGATGGGTGGCTGTATTGTCCAAATGCAGGATGGGCCATGTGCGTGCCACGCGCATCCCCCACTCAACATCCTCCCAGCCCCAGCCCGTGAAGCCCTCATCAAAAGCCTCGGTCTCAAAAACGTCACGCCGAACCAACAGGTTTGAAGTGAAGAGGTGCTTCTCGGGATTCAGCCGCCTCTGCGACGCAGGTAAGCAATCTGAATGGCCTGCCATGGCACGGTGCAAGGCCTGATCGTCCCGGGGCGCGACTTGGTCGAGCGAGAATCCACCAAAGGCGACAGGGGGGTTATGTTCGGCGACCAACTGGTTCCAGTTCGCTAAAAAATCCGGTGTGTCTGGCAACATATCACTGTCCAGAAACAGGAAGCTTGCCCCGCGGGCGTGGCTCACCAAGCGGTTACGCCCCCTAGCGCGTCCCTCGTTCTGCTCCAGCCGGATCAGCCGTGCGGGCAGGGGCAAACCTTGGACCAGTGCCTCAATCCGCTTAGTCAGTGCCGCATCGTTTGAGCCATCATCCAGCAGAATAATCTCAACGGTTACGCCGCTGCGCCCCAGCGCCTGGAGGAGCGGAGAGGGGTCATCGCCCTTGAACGGGATCAGAACCGATAGTCGAGCCTTACCCTCAGACCAAAGACTATTGTCGGTGAGCAACTCGGTCACGCCAGCCTCCGTCCACGCAACATCTCCAAGCCCCGGCTGCGTAAGGCTCCTGCGTCGAGTCCCGCGATAATCGCCCCATAGGTCAGGCCACCAACCACGGCTTTGAGCGCCAGTTCTGGCAGGCCACCGAGGGCAGGCAGTTGGCGCACGACCAGCGCCATCACCAAACTGGCTCCGGCGGCCTGGACCAGGGTGAGGCTCGGGATTGGCAGGGTCATTGACCGGCGCCCCAGATACCAAGATGCCACGAGGCCCAGACCATAGCTGGCAGGCGTAGCCCAAAGCGCGCCGCTCAATCCGAAGCGGGGAATCAGAAGCAAATTCAGGATCAGGTTAGCGCAGGCCGGCACCGCCATGGCGACGAGTAGCAGCGAGGTTCGCTTGCCCAGGGTGAAAGCTTGATGGAAATAGTGGGTCGTCAATCCGGCCAGCAGGCCGCTCAGCGCGATCCACGGGGTTACGCGCGCAGCCCCCTCGGCCAGCTGACCACCGATCATTAGATGCGAAAGGGGTGTGGCCACCAGGGCCAAGCCCATGGCGGCGGGAACCGTGAGTAACAGCATCAACCGAGCTTGATCTTGCGCCGCGTCTCGCAAGGCGCGTGGTCCGCCACGCTCAAGGGCCATGATCAGAGCCGGCCCCCCGGCTGCCCCCAACCAGATGAAAACCACGTCCAGGGTCCGGTTGGCGAGACTATAGCCCGCGTGATAGAGGCCGACCGCCGATTGATCGAGAAAACGTGCCAACAGGAACCGGTCGGTACTGGCCAACACGAGTGCCAGGATTAACGACAGCGCCACAGGCACGCCATAGGTAGCATGGCTCCTAAGGCGCTCAGCGTCGAACTCGCCCTGTGCGGCCAGTCCATGTTCCTTCTGTGCCACGCAAGGGATAGCCAACCCGGCCGCAATCCCGGCACCGATCAGCGGTGACGCTCCGCCAAAGCCTTGCCATGCCAAGCCTGCGCCGATCAGGAACCCGCCCAGCGTGACCCCCATATCAAGGCCTGCAGCCGCTCGGACCTCGCCCTGTGCCCTGCGTCGCTCCTGAGCCAGCTTGATAAAGGTGCGGGGAAGCGTCGCTGCCAAACCGGCCAACACCGCCATCCGCAGCTCAACCGTCATCGGCCAGTACCAAGCCGCCAGACCCGCAAGCGGCAGAGCTAGCAGTAAAACTGCCCAAGTTTTGTAGATCGCCGCCGTGTGATGTGCGCCACTATTCTGCGAGGATTCAGCTGCCCAAAACCGCGCCATTGCCGCTTCGTTCCAGGTGAAGAGTCCGGTGTGAGCCAAACTCATGACGGAGAAGCCCAGCGCGTAGTCTCCGAACTGAGCTGGCGTGAGCAGGCGTGTGAAGGTGATGATGGTCAAAAGCCCCACCACGCCCTGCACCATATTGACCGGCAGATAGCCGATCACGCCTCGCCAAAACATACCAATCCTATCCTCGGAATTGAGTGTGCAGCCTAACGAGGACCTATTGCGCTCCCGCCCCGTGCCCAAGCTGAATGGACCGGCAGACCGGCACGGAGGATTCCATGGATTTCAATA
>JANPNB010000505.1:0-6215 GCA_031427275.1 Alphaproteobacteria bacterium
CTCACCCTGCGCCCCTTCGAAATACCCTTCGCCAGGGATGCCAGCTGGAACGGCGTGGCCGACTTGGCAGGTGTGCAGGTCGCCGATCTGGTGGAGGCGTCCCCCTTTGGCGACCGAATGGATCTGGTGGCCAAGGTCAGCGGCGAAATCCCCTTTGCAATCTCGCCGCAAGGTATGCGGATAAATGGTGGTCAGCTGCGAGCGATTGAACCTGGCCGCCTATCGATCCGTCGCGAAGCGCTCACGCAGGTCGCTTCTGATACGGGTACGCCGGTCCAAAAGGATACGAACCTCGACACATCAGATCCCCTCTCAGATTTCGTATATCAGGCGATGGAAAACCTCGACTTCTCAGCCCTGGACGCCAAGGTTGACAGTCTTTCAGAGGGGCGTCTTGGGATCGTTTTTCATATCAAAGGGGAACACAATCCACCCACCCGAACTTCACCCGACATACGCCTATCCTGGCGTGAAGTTGTTGGGCGCAAGATCACCCAGAAAATACCACTGCCCTCGGGCACAAAGGTTGACTTGACGCTGGACACGTCGGTCAACCTGGATCAGCTGTTGGCTGACTTCGCCGATTATCAGAAGGCCCGCGGTTCAGCTCCCGTTCAGCCCTGAGCCGCCATAGAGCCGATGCCGAATGAGGAGATATCCCAGATGATCGACCGAAGAGCCCTCTTTGCGACCTTGGCGGCCTTACCGGCGCTCAGCGCCTGCGCCACCACCGTGCATTTGGATGTCAAACCCATCACCATCTATGCCAAGCTTGATGCCAATGTCCGGCTGAGCCTTGACGAGGACGTCAAGGCTTTGATCTCCAAGAACCCGAACCTGTTCTAGGGCCATGACCATGCGAAACTCACTTTTTTTTCCCGCCACCCTGGCCGCCGCGATGTTTGCGGGCTCCGCATTCGCCGACATTGCTGTTGCGAAAGCTGCAGTGGATGCCGCTAAAACCGCCGGAATTGTCGGCGAGCAGGCCGATGGAACCTTAGGGTTGGTCAAAGGCACCGCAGACCTGTCGGTGAAGACCGCCGTCGCCGAGATCAATGCCGGTCGTGCCGAGGTCTACGCCCAAGCCGCCGCCAAGAACAACGTCACCGTGGAAGCGGCGGGCGCGTCAGCTTACCAGAGCGTGATCCTGGCCAAGCTAAAACCTGGGGAGTTCTACAAACCCGCCGGTGGGACCTGGGTTCGGAAGTAGCGCCAGCTACCCCAACGCCTTCCGTTCCCGACGTCTACGCGTAAGGATGTGCTCGGTATATCCGTTGGGCTGGACGCGGCCCTCGAACACCAGTTCTAGAGCCGCCTGGAAGGCGACATTGCCATTGGGGTCGTCGGCCATGGGGCGGTAGAGCGGGTCTCCGGCATTCTGGCCGTCGACCACCTTGGCCATCCGCGACATCGTCTCGCGAACCTGGGCCTCTGTGCAAACCCCGTGGTGCAGCCAGTTGGCGATGTGTTGGCTGGAAATGCGCAGGGTGGCACGGTCTTCCATCAGTCCAACATCGTGAATATCAGGCACCTTGGAACAGCCAATGCCTTGGTCGATCCAGCGGACCACATAGCCCAATATCCCCTGGGCATTGTTGTCCAGCTCTTGCTGCACATCGGCCGCATTCCAGTTGGAACGGGCCAGCGGCGGGGTGAGCAGGTCGTCCAGGCCGGTTACGGCGGCGGTGCCCATGCTGGCCTGCAGAGCCGCAACATCGACCTCATGATAATGCAGGGCGTGCAGCACGGCGGCGGTGGGTGACGGCACCCAGGCGGTATTGGCCCCGGCCTTAGGATGGCTGACCTTTGCGGCCAACATATCCTTCATCATGTCGGGCGCGGCCCACATGCCTTTGCCGATTTGAGCATGGCCGGGGAAGCCAGTGGCCAGGCCGATCTCGACGTTGCGCTTTTCATAGGCCGGCAGCCAGGGTTCAGCCTTGATGGCATCTTTGCGGACTACCGGTCCCGCCTCCATGGCCGTGTGGATCTCATCGCCGGTGCGATCCAGAAAGCCGGTATTGATGAATACGATCCGGTCGCGGGCGGCATAGATGCAGGCTTTGAGGTTGGCGCTGGTGCGGCGCTCCTCATCCATGATGCCGATCTTGACGGTGTTGCGGGCTAGGCCGAGCGCGTCTTCCACGGCGTCGAACAAGGTCACAGCCAGGGCGACCTCGTCAGGGCCGTGCATTTTGGGCTTCACCACATAGACCGAGCCTGCGGGGCTGTTGGCCCGCGCGCCGTTCAGATCGTGTAGGGCAGCCGTCACGGTGATCATGGCGTCGATAACGGTTTCGAACACCGGCTGGCCCTGGAACCGGACCATGTCGGTGGTCATGTGGTGGCCGACATTGCGCACTAACATCAAGCTGCGACCGCGCAGAGTGACATCGCCGCCGGCAGCGGCGTGATAGGTGCGGTCTTCATCTAGGCACCGCGTCTCGGTGCGGCCACCCTTGGCAAAGCTGGCCGACAGATCGCCGCGCATCAAACCCAGCCAGTTGCGATAGACCCCGACCTTGTCCTCCGCGTCCACGGCGGCGACGGAGTCTTCGCAGTCTTGGATGGCGGTAAGGGCTGCCTCGACCAACACATCGGCCACACCGGCTGCGTCGGTGCTGCCAATGGAATGGCTTGGGTCGATCTGGATTTCCAGGTGGAGGCTGTTGTGGCTGAGCAGAACGCCGCTTGGCGCTGCGACTTCACCACGCCAACCGACCAATTGTGAAGGTGTCAGTAGCCCTGAGGTTTTGCCGTCAGCCAAGGACACAGCTAAGACGGTGCCGTTCACGGCATATCCGACCGCATCGGCATGAGAGCCCTGAGCCAAGGGGGCGACGCGATCCAGCAGTCCGCGCGCAAAGGCGATGACCTTGCCGCCGCGCACAGAGTCGTAGCCGGGAACCCCTGTCGGGGGCTCTAAGGCATCGGTGCCATAGAGCGCGTCATAGAGGCTGCCCCAGCGGGCATTCGCGGCGTTGAGCGCAAAGCGGCCATTGGAAACCGGCACCACCAATTGCGGGCCAGCGATCTTGGCGATCTCTGGGTCGACGTTCTCAGTGCCAATCTGGAAGGGCGCAGGTTCGGGCTGGAGATAGCCGATTTCTCGCAGGAAGGCGGCCTGTTCTGCGACGGTAACGTCCTTGCCGCGCCGCTCGACCCACCAAGTATCGATCTGCACCTGGAGGTCGTCGCGACGCGCCAGTAGGGCGGCATTGCGCGATGTGAAGGCGGTGAGGACCGCCTCAAGCCCAGACCAGAAGGCGGTGGGCGAGAGGCTGGTACCGGGCAAAAGTTCCTGTTCCACAAAGCCGTGGAGCAGATCGTCGACGGAGAGAGTGCTGCTGATGTCCATGAGGATACCCGATAGCAGAACGGCCTGGGGCGCAAACCCCAGGCCGCTCCTAAATTCAGACGAACCGGTAGGATTTTAAGCGAACTGGTTCATCGTGTTGTGCGCGCCGCCGGCCTTTAGAGCCGCTTCGCCCGCGAAGTATTCCTTGTGTGCGTCGCCCATATCCGAACCGGACATGTTCTGATGCCGCACGCAGGCGATGCCCTCGCGGATTTCCTTGCGCTGCACATTAAGCACGTAGCCCAGCATGCCCTGGCTGCCGAAATACTCCCGGGCCAGGTTGTCGGTGGACAGAGCCGCCGTGTGATAGGTCGGCAGGGTGATCAGGTGGTGGAAGATCCCTGCCTGCTTGGCGCTATCGGCCTGGAAGGTACGGATCTTCTCATCGGCTTCAACGGCCAAAGCGGTGGTGTCGTAATCCACGCTCATCAGCTTGTCGCGGTCATAGGCCGACACGTCCTTGCCTGCCGTCTTGTAGGCATCATAGACCTGCTGGCGGAAGTTCAGGGTCCAGTTGAAGGACGGTGAGTTGTTATAGGCCAGCTTGGCGTTGGGCACGACGGCGCGGATGCGGTCCATCATGCCGGCGATCTGAGCGATGTGCGGCTTTTCGGTTTCGATCCACAGCAGATCAGCCCCGTTTTGCAGCGAGGTGATGCTGTCGAGCACGCAACGATCTTCGCCGGTCCCGGCGCGGAACTGGAAGAGGTTTGACGGCAGGCGCTTGGGCCGCAACAGCTTGCCGTTGCGGTTGATCACGATGTCGCCGTTGCCGAGGTCAGCCGGGCTGATCTCTTCGCAATCGAGGAAGCTGTTATACTGGTCGCCCAGGTCACCTGGCGTTTTGCTGACGGCGATCTGCTTGGTCAGGCCTGCGCCGAGCGAGTCGGTGCGGGTGACGATGATGCCGTTCTCGACGCCCAGCTCCAGGAAGGCGTAGCGGCAGGCGCGCACCTTGGCCAAGAAGTCCTCATGCGGCACCGTGACCTTGCCGTCTTGGTGGCCACACTGCTTTTCGTCGGAGACTTGATTTTCGATCTGTAGGGCACAGGCACCGGCCTCGATCATTTTCTTGGCCAACAGATAGGTCGCCTCGGCATTGCCGAAACCGGCGTCGATGTCGGCGATGATCGGCACAACGTGGGTCTGGAAGTTGTCGATGGCGTCGAGTAGCTTTTGCTCATTGGCCTTGTTGCCACCAGCGCGGGCAGCATCGAGATCGGTGAACAGTAGGTCCAGCTCGCGGGCATCGGCCTGACGCAGGAAGGTATAGAGCTCTTCGATCAAAGCGGGCACCGAGGTCTTCTCGTGCATGGATTGATCGGGAAGTGGGCCGAAATCTGAGCGCAGGGCCGCAATCATCCAACCCGACAGATAGAGATAGCGACCATCGGTGGTGCCAAAGTGTTTCTTCACCGCGATCATCTTCTGCTGGCCGATGAACCCGTGCCAGCAACCCAGCGACTGGGTGTACTTAGTAGGATCAGCGTCATAAGCGGCCATGTCGGCGCGCATGATACCGGCGGTATAGCGGGCGATTTCCAGACCGGTCTTGAAGCGGTTCTGCACGCGCATGCGGGCGACAGACTCAGCATTAATGCCCGCCCACGGGCCCTTCTTGCTGGCAATCAGCTGGTTCATTTCGATGATGTGGTCTTGATAGGCCATGGGACAACTCCTTGATCGGTGGGCTCCCTACAGCCAGGACCGAGCCATACAAAGACGGTTCGGCGTGCAGCTGTATATCTTTACAGAGAATTTCTGTAATGTTGTCATTTATTGACACGGTGACTGCAATGCCCACCGAACGCCGCCTCTATGTTGGCCCCAATCTACGCAGGTTGCGCCGCGATCTTGGTCTGACCCAGGCCGATATGGCGGCTGACCTCGAGGTTTCACCTTCCTATGTCGCCCTGCTGGAACGCAACCATCGCCCCCTAAGCGCCGAGATGCTGCTGCGACTGGCTCAGACCTACAAGCTGGATGTCGCTCAGCTGGCCGGCAACTCCAGTCAAGACGACATGGCGCGTCTGCAAGCCGTACTCAAAGATCCGATGTTCGCCGACATCGATCTGCCAGCCCTGGAAACCGCTGACCTGGCCGGCAACTTTCCCGGCGTCACCGAGGCCTTGCTGCGGCTCTACACCACCTATCGCCAGGAGCAGTTGGCCCTTGCCGATCGCGGTGCCGAGGCCCAGGAGGCCGGCGACGGCGGCGACGCGTCCGATCCCGTGGCGGAGTCCAGGCGGTTTCTGGCCGCGCGACGGAACTGTTTTCCGGCGCTGGATGAGGCGGCCGAGCGATTGGCTCAGGCGATCAGTGCCCAGGGCAGTCTTGTTGGTTATCTGAAGTCGCGGCATGATTTGCGAGTTCGCCGCCTGCCCTCCAACGTCCTCGTGGGCTCGGTTCGTCGTCTCGACTGGCATCGCAAGGAGCTGGTGCTGGATGATGGTCTCGACATGGCAAGTCAGAATTTCCAACTGGCTTTGCAACTGGCCTACCTGGAGCTCGGCCGAGAGATTGACGCCGTGTTGGCGGATGCTGCATTCGCCTCGGAAAGCGGAGAACGTCTCACCCGTCGCGCTTTGGCCAGCTACGGCGCGGCTGCCATGCTAATGCCCTACGGGGCCTTCGCGCGGGCGGTCGAGACCCGACACTATGATGTTGAAGCGCTAGCTCGACAGTTCGGCACCAGCTTCGAACAGACCGCCCACCGGCTGACCACCCTGCAAAAGCCCGGACAGGAGCGGGTGCCGTTCTTCTTCATTCGGGTCGATCCGGCGGGGAACGTGTCGAAGAGGTTGGACGGCGCGGGATTTCCTTTCGCCCGACACGGGGGCGGTTGTCCGCTGTGGTC
>JANPNB010000506.1:0-23869 GCA_031427275.1 Alphaproteobacteria bacterium
GCCATGACCGATCCGACCACAAACATTCCGGGCTGTTGCGGCAAGTCGGCAAGGGAGAACGCTTGAGCCGAGATCTGCTGGCGATAGACTAAACTATTGTAGAGCCTCGATGACTTGCCCGAAGACAAAATCGCATCCAGAACGGCAAGGGCAGGTGCGTCTACGTCAGCCGCCTTTGGGCCGAGCCAGGTCAGGGCCACGGCCGGCAAGGGAACATTGGGCCCATAAGCTTGATAGACTCCGGCACCGCTTCGAGCCGGCTCGACCACGGTCACTTGCGGTCTTGGTGTGTCCGGATTTTTCAGCGGCAGCAGGTACTTGTCGACCCAAGCCTGCAGTGCGGCGTCGTCGAAATTTCCCAAGACGATCAAAGCCGCATTGTCAGGTCGATAGTGGGTTTGGTGAAACGCCTGGACGTCATCGACAGTCGCGGCGTCCAGCTCTTCAATTGAACCGATGCCCGGCCGCTTGTAGGGATGGACCCGGTAGGTGGCCTTGGGCAGGTAGAGGCTGAAAAGTCGACCATACGGGTCGGCCAGAACCCGCTGTCGCAGCTCTTCCTTGACCACGTCTCGCTCGGATTTGAAATTAGCCTCATCGACGACGAGCGATCCAAGTCGCTCGCTTTCAACCCATATCAATCGTTCCAAGTGATTGGCCGGCACGACGGCGTAATAGTTGGTGAAGTCGTCATAGGTTGAGGCGTTGTTCAGCCCGCCGACATCTTCGGTGAAACGGTCCATGCTCTCGGCGGGCAGGTTTTGGGTAGCCTTGAACATCATATGCTCAAACAGGTGAGCAAAGCCCGATCGGCCCACGGGATCGTCCTTTGAGCCAACGCCATACCAGACTTGCACCGTCACATTCGGTGTTGTGCGGTCCACCGAGGTGAAGACCTTAAGTCCGTTCGGCAACACGCGTTGTGCATAGACAATGGGGGGAACGGCATCGCGCGCTTGCGCCTGGCTGTTGAATATGAGGCCAAACGCCAAAACGCATATGATCGTGCGGAACATGAAGCTTCCCAGGTTTGAAGTCGCGATGACCCTATCACTGGGCGAGCGCGACGGAAGCTTTCTAGGTTGGTAGGATGCCCCTTTTCTTAAGTCGAGGCCCCTGGGCGTTCAGGGTTTCGGAGGCTTTGGCTTGACGCCGTTGGTTGCAAAATGAGCGAGCATGCGCGCCCAACCATCTGCCGCCGCCTTGGGGTCGTAGCTCGTCCGATAGTCGGCATGAAAACCGTGCTGGCTGTCGGGATAAACTACCATATCGCTGCCCTTCTTCTTAGCCTGTAAAAGAGCTGATCGCATCAATTCAACGTCTGCGACTGGAATGCCCTGGTCTTTGCCAGCATAGAGTCCGAGCACAGGTGCCAGCAGATTTGCCACCAATTGCAGCGGCCACTGCCGACTGGGCTCGCCCAGGAATTCTGTGGGCTTTGGCGCTGACAGCCTGCCATACCAAGCCGCGCCGGCTTTGAAGTCCTTCAGTCGCTCGCAGGCAAGCCAAGCGATCGCCCCGCCCCAACAAAAACCTGTGACGGCCATATGGGCCTTGTCCACGTAGGATTGCGCCTTCAGCAGCTTAAGCGTAGCATCCAGGTCGTTCATCACCTGCTTGTCAGTAGCCGCGGCCACAATTTTGCGGATTTGATTAAAGTCAGTGACAGTTGAGGGATCTCCCGCCCTGACGAAGAAATCCGGAGCAATCGCCACATAGCCTAGCTTGGCCAAACGGCGACAGATGTCTCGGATGTATTCATGTACGCCGAAGACTTCTGAGATCACCACAACAACCGGGAAACGCCCCTTAACCTTGGGTCTGGCGATATAAGCCGGTATCATGCGGTCGCCGGCGTCAACCTGTAGAGTCTCGGCGATTAAGTCCGTCGCATCAGTGTGTACCGGTTCAGCACCGGCCGAATAGGCAAAGACGGCATAGCCACCAAAGGCGGCCAGCGCCAAGCTCCGGCGCGATAGGTCTAGGTCTTCCGGGCGTGTACCTTCTGGCCGCGTCAAGACTGACATTTTCGGACCCTCCAAATGGAATTTTGCGATCCTGGAACTACACGCCAACAGAGTCAAAGCGTCTTGAACCTCCTGGGTTTCAGACGAACCCAATCGCGGGATTGAACTCGAGGAGCCTTTCCCTTTGGAGTTGACGACTACCTAGGCAAGTTCGGCCCTTAGGGTCCTATCGATCTTTACTCTCCCGATCATCACACGCCTTGGTCGCAATATCTGATGGTTGGTAAGAGGTCTAATCTGCTATTCTGACCCTACAGCTCCCGAGAGACCGAGGCGGAAGGGATAGGCGGCGTGTCCGAGAACGATGTGACTGCGGACAGGATGATACTGCGCTTGAGTGCGGATTACTTCCTGAGAATCGTCACGGAACTGGCTCAGCTCTTTGCCGGTGACCTGATCCGGGGTGTCGTGTTCCTGGCGTTGGTCCAAGCCAGTATCAGCCACGTCCCCAAGGTGCGGTCTTCGCCCATGATTGACCCAGACGGTGTCGTTCCCACCTCAGAACGGCGCGTTGTATCAACCTTGGCGATCTCCAATTCGCTCGGCATGCCCCGAGAGACGGTTCGACGACATATCAATAAGTTGGTGGAATCTGGATATTGTGCACGCGATGAGCGCCGACGGATTTCTGTCCTGGATAGCGCCTTGCGCCGTCCGGAAATTGTCAAAGCGATCCGTGCAAACCGATTGCACCTCGAAAGCCTGACCCGCCTCCTTTCGCGCAACGGCTTGCTTAAGACCGACTGATCAATCGGCCGGTTGAGCTCGGCGCAGCGTTAGGTTGAAACGGCCGCCTTCGGAGACAAGACGACTCGATCCCACAAGGATTCGATCGACGCCGTGGTGCGCCAGACGGGCTGTTCCGCTAAGCATGCAGACATCGCCCGACGTCAGGCGGATTGAGCGCGTCGGGTCTGTCCTTCGCTGTCCGCCGATTCGGAAAATCGCGGTGTCGCCCAAAGACACTGACAAGACCGGAAACCCGAAATCCGCTTCGTCACGATCCTGGTGCAGACCCATTCGCGCATGGGCGTCATAATGGTTGACCAGACAGGCATCGGGCGGAACCGCAGGGTCGGCAATATCGTGCCAGAGGTCCAGCAAGAGTGCGGGAATGTCAGGCCAGGGCTCGCCCGTCACCGGGTGGTCAGCCTGATAGCGGTAACCTTCGCGATCCGCGCACCATCCGACTGAGCCGAAGTTGGTCATGGATACGCTCATACTTTTGCCGCCGGGCGTCACCGGGCGGTAAAGGGGGGCCACAGCCACTCGCCGACGGACCTCCAATAGCAGATCGGTCTGAACCTGCGCCGACAAGCGTTGCGGAAAAAGTCGAAAGCCCTCTGTCGAATTCAGCGCCATGATGGGCCATATATCGTCGATGTCATCGATTTCCGCTATGCCGACCGGGACGTTTCGCAAGCTCAGCCTTGGCGAACGGGCACTCGCCAAGTCAGTGTTTGGTGACGGCTTGGCGATGGATCGTGTCTGGCTTTTTTCAATACCGTTTTGGAACCGCGCCTTCGTGGCCGGTCCTCGCCTGATCGTTTGGCCAGCCAGATCCGCGTCCAGAGACTTTTCAACAGCCTCGATCGAGGTTCAAGCGGTGTTGATTCATGAGTTGGTTCATGTGTGGCAGGCCCAGCGCGGTATCAATCTGGTGTGGGCGAAACTCCGAGCTGGCGACAGCCCTACGACTTACAGCTATGATCTTTTTGATGGATACCCGTTTCAAAAGCTCAATATTGAACAACAGGCGATGATTGTTGAGCATGGCTTTCTGGCGGCTCATGGACGGCTTGCACCGTTTGAAAGTCACGATTATTCAGTGGCATTGATCGATCTAAATGGCAAAATTTGGGAAAGGCCCCATCAAGTTTAGGGGCTTCAGCCCTTGCGAGCGAGCTACGCACCCCCATATCGCGACTCGACGGCGGTTTCCGTACAGGCTAACCGCCCGAGACCCTGATCGAACCGGGGATCGCGATAAGAAATGGGGTGCCTGGAAACGGGGCCTTAGAAACGTGGTCCGCCAAAATGGAGCGAGTAAGAGACTCAAAGATGAGCAAGATTATCGGTATTGACCTCGGCACGACGAATTCGTGCGTTGCGATCATGGACGGCAAGCTGCCCAAGGTCATCGAAAACGCAGAGGGCGTGCGCACGACCCCCTCGGTCGTGGCCTTCATGGAAGACGGGGAGCGCCTAGTTGGCCAGCCCGCCAAACGACAGGCGGTGACCAATCCCACAAACACCCTGTTTGCGATCAAGCGCCTGATCGGCCGCAACTTCGCCGACCCGATGGTCGAGAAGGACCGCGGCATGGTGCCCTATGATATCGTCAAGGGCCCGACCGGCGACGCCTGGGTTCGCGCCCAGGGCAAGGACTATTCCCCCCAGCAGGTCTCGGCCTTCATCTTGCAAAAGATGAAAGAAGCCGCCGAGCAGCACTTGGGTGAAAAGGTCGAAAAGGCGGTCATCACCGTACCGGCCTATTTCAACGACGCCCAGCGTCAGGCCACTAAGGACGCCGGCAAGATCGCCGGCCTTGAGGTTCTACGCATTATCAACGAGCCTACGGCGGCGGCCCTGGCCTACGGTCTAGACAAGAATGAAGGCAAGAAAATCGCGGTCTATGACCTCGGCGGCGGCACCTTCGACGTGTCGGTCCTCGAGATCGGCGACGGTGTCTTTGAGGTGAAGTCCACCAACGGCGACACCTTCCTGGGCGGCGAAGACTTCGACATGCGGATTGTCGATTTCCTGGCTGAGGAATTCAAGAAGGAAACCAGCGTTGACCTGCGTAAGGACAAGCTGGCCCTGCAGCGCCTGAAAGAAGAAGGCGAAAAGGCCAAGAAGGAATTGTCCTTCACCACCACCTATGAAGTGAACCTGCCCTTCATCTCGATGAACGCCAGCGGTCCGCTGCACCTCAACATCAAGATTTCCCGCGCTAAGCTGGAAGCCCTGGTCGAGGATCTGGTGGCAAAGACTATCGGCCCCTGCGATCAGGCGCTGAAGGATGCGGGCCTGAAAAAGTCTGATATCGACGAAGTCATCCTGGTCGGCGGCATGACCCGCATGCCCAAGGTCATCGAGACGGTGAAGGAATTCTTCGGTCGTGAGCCGCACACCGGGGTCAATCCCGATGAGGTAGTGGCGCTCGGCGCAGCAGTTCAAGCTGGCGTGCTGCAAGGCGACGTCAAGGACGTGTTGCTGCTGGATGTGACCCCGCTAACCCTTGGCATCGAAACCCTGGGCGGCGTGTTCACCCCGCTAATCGAACGCAACACCACCATCCCAACCAAGCGTTCGCAGACCTTCTCGACCGCCGACGACAACCAGTCTGCCGTGACCCTCCGAGTGTTCCAAGGCGAACGCCCGATGGCGCATGACAACAAGATGCTGGGTCAGTTTGATCTGGTGGGTATCCCCCCGGCCCCACGCGGCATACCGCAAGTTGAGGTCACCTTCGACATTGACGCCAATGGCATCGTCAATGTGTCGGCGCGCGACAAAGCGACCAGCAAAGAGCAGTCGATCCGCATCCAGGCCAATGGCGGTCTATCAGACGCCGACATTGAGGCCATGGTCCGCGAGGCCGAGGCCAACAAGGCTGATGACGAAAAGCGCAAGGCGGTGGTGGAAGCCAAGAACCACGGCGAGGCTTTGATCCACTCCACCGAAAAGGCCATGACCGAACATGGCGACAAGGTTGGTGATCCCGAAAAGGATGCGATCACGGCGGCGATTGCCGACCTGAAGTCCGCCCTCGAGGGTGACGACGCTGAAGCTATTACATCCAAGACTCAGACCCTAGCTCAAGCCTCGATGAAGCTTGGCGAGGCCATGTATGCCGCCCAGCAAGGCGGCGAGGGAGACAGCCCCGAAGCGTCGGCTGAAGACGATGTAGTCGACGCCGAGTTCGAGGAAGTCGCCGACGACGACGAGAAAAAATCGGCCTAGGCCGGAGCCCCGGCGATACACTTGTCGTCGCGGACACAATTGGCGCTGGTCGACCTTGCATGGTCGGCCAGAACCGCCCACCTTTCCATTAGTGATCCTGTGAGCGCCTGACCTTCGATGCGGGACTATTACGAGATATTGGGCGTATCGCGGGGCGCAGACGACGCGGCGCTGAAGGCCGCGTTCCGTAAACTGGCTATGGAACATCACCCTGACCGCAACGGCGGTTCGGAAGAAGCCTCGACCAAATTCAAAGAACTCAATGAAGCCTACTCGATCTTGTCGGACGCCAAAAAGCGCGCCGCTTATGATCAGTTCGGCCATGCCGGGGTCAATGGCCCGCAAGGCGGGCAGGGTGGCTTCACCGACGTGAACGACATCTTCTCCGAAGTTTTTGGCGATGTGTTTGGCGACATGTTCAGCGGCGGTCGTCGTCAGCGTAGCGGGCCAGCCCGGGGGCAAGACCTGCGCTATGATCTTGAGATCAGCTTGGAACAAGCCTGCGCCGGCTCCGAGGTCGAAATCGTGGTCCCGGCCTCAATTAACTGTGAGGCTTGCGAAGGTTCGGGTGCCAAACCGGGCACGACCCCGACGGTCTGTGGATCTTGCGGGGGGGCTGGTCGGGTTCGTGCCAGCCAGGGTTTTTTCTCGGTCGAGCGCGCGTGCCCGCGTTGTGGCGGGGCAGGTCGGGTTATCGCCGATCCCTGTCAGACCTGTCGCGGCCATGGGCAAGTCCGCAAAGAGCGCACACTTCAAGTGCGCATTCCAGCCGGTGTGGACGATGGCTCACGCATTCGCTTGGCGGGCGAAGGTGACGCCGGTGCGCGCGGCGGCCCGCGTGGCGACCTCTACATTTTCCTGGGCGTAACCCCGCATGAACTGTTCGAGCGCGACGGCTTGGACCTGCACTGCACTGTCCCAGTACCGATGACGGTCGCGGCGCTGGGCGGCGACATTGAGGCTCCGTGCTTGATGGGCGGTCCTGACTGTGACGGGACCTGCCGGATTGACGTCAAGGTTCCTGAGGGCACCCAAACAGGTCGTACCGTCAGACTCAAGGGCAAGGGCATGCCGTCGCTACGCTCCCGCGAACGGGGAGATCTAGTGGTGGAGCTGTTCGTCGAAACCCCCACCAAGCTGAATGCCAAGCAGAAGGTGCTGCTCCGCGAGTTAGCTGAGCTCTGTGGTGAGCAACAACACCCCAAGTCCGCCAACTTCATCGGCAAGGCCAAGCGCTTCTGGGAAGACGTGACTGGGGTTTAGGTCGTATCTCTCGCTTTGGGCCTCGACAAACTGGCCGCTCATCCGTTTAGGCTAATTCAGACAAACCTTCTTTCCATGAAGGGCTCTGAGGAAACGCCATGAAGATCAAGACCCTGGGCTTCGCTGCCTTCGCTGCTCTGGCTTTCGCGCACCCCGCCACCGCTGGTGATTACTCCAAGAGTCTCGTTCCCGGGTATCCTGACGTGGCGACCGAGTATCTGCAGATTAAGGGCTTCGCCGCCGCCGCCGGAACGCCCCCGGCGCTGAACACCGCGACCTTCTTGCGGGTGCGTGCTGCCGCCGACGGTGACAATCCCAAGCCCGCCAACGCGGTGATCGTCAGTCTGCCGGGCTTTTCGTCGACCCCGCCCCACTGGCTCTTTCTGGCCAGTCAGTTGGTGCACAAGGCCCAAAGCCGCACCTGCGACGGCAAGCCCTGCCGTGTCGAGGTCTGGGTGTTGCAGCGGCGTGGCCCAAACCTTGCCGATACCGCCGCCCTGACCGCAGCCCGCAAGGCCAAAGATCCAAAGGTCGCCCTGGACTATTATCTGGGGGCCGATGCCCTGCAGCCCTCGGCGATCATTGGCGCACCGGGCCGGGTCGGCCCCGCCACCGTCAGTGCCAAGTGGAAACCCTTCAGTCAGGCCGATCTCGCTTTCATGGCCAATTGGGATTTCCAAGCCTATGCGGGCGATGTCGACGCGATGATCGAGCTGATCTCGCAGAAGACCGGAAATCACAACATCTTCCTGGCCGGTCACAGCCAAGGCGGTGGCTTTGTCTCGAACTATGCCGGCCGCATGCAGGCCGACGGCAAGCGGGCCGTGGCTAAGCTATCGGGCCTGATCTTCCTGGATGGTGGCCCGTCGTCAGGTAATCAGGCGGCACCAACCTCGGCGGACCTGGATGGCTATTTCGCTCATGTTGCGGATCTGAGATCGGGCAAGGCTCCGGTGTTCACCGACGCCAGCGGCCTGCTTGGTGCCATTGCAGGCCCAGCGTCGGCCGCCAGCCAATCGGTGACGGGCATCTACTACGCCTTCTCCGACCCCAAGGCCGAATCGATCTTTCCCTTGCGCGTTGCGGGCATGACACCAGGGCCTGGTGATGATTTCCTCAAGACCGTGCGCCTCACCTGGTTGGCGCGGGCGGGAACGAGCTTTGACACCGATCCGGTGCCCGATGGCGGCCTGCAAATCCCGGTCTTACAGTTCCTGGGTCAGGGCATGGGCAGGCTTGATTTCACGCCTCTGCCCGGCACGGAGGACAAATGCGACAAGACCCCGCAGGTGCCGTTCCCTGGACCCATGCGAGCCGTTCAACCCCCGCCGCCCAAGTGCGTCCTGTCCGGCGCGATGGTCGACACCGCTAAGGTCTATGACTGGATCGAAGGGGGCGGCAATGGCGGCTCAGCTATCGACGCTGGTAAGGCATCGGCCTGGATGGTCAGTCAAGCCTATGCTCCGGCGCGCTCCAACATTAAGCCAGTGACTGTCAAATTCGCCGTCGCGGGGACCAAAACTCTGGATGCCTCCGACATGATCGGGTCCAACTGGTATTCCGCCGAGCGCTGGGACTATGACGCCAATTTCGTTGGCCGCTTCAAGACCCTGAAGATCGACCGCGACGGTGTGAAGCTCGACGTGGATAAGACCGCCATTGCCAATATCCCGGTCTATGTGGCGCGCCAGGGCTTTACCCAGGGAGTCGCTGGAAACCCGTTCCCAGGCGTTACCGACTATACCGAGATCAACAAGACCGGCACGTGGCAAACCCCCTCGGCCAAGGCGATCACGCCCTTCGATCCCAAAATCGATGCGGCGATCATGCACCACACTGACTTTGTCTCCGCAGACGACTCGACACCGAATAAGGGTCGCCCCGGTGACGCTGGTAATTCGGCGGTCGCCAACACCCTGATCGACTGGGTGCTGAAGCGCTCCAAGGGAGCGGCGGGAGTGCCGACGCCCAAGGCGCTGGGCGTGGTGACTCGGTACTGATGACGGTCTCGATTGAGGCATTGGTCGCTGGCCAGGCGGTCATAGCGCGGCTTGATGCTAGCGCCCGGATTCTCACCGAGTGCATTCGGCTTCGCACTGGCAAAGGTCTCAAATCCTATGTCGAACCCTTCAGCCGCAGGCGCGACGCCCTTGCAGCTATGGACGCGATGATCCTTTCGTCAAAACCTTGATGTCCGGCCAGACATAGCTGACTTCATAGACGACGCCACCCGGTCCGGGTTCGCGACGCGGGGCTTCGGCTTGGCCGCCCAGGCGCTCATAAAACCGTCGGGCCGGAAGGTTGTCTCTAAGAGTTGATATCATCAAGCTGCGGGCACCAAAGCCTGCCAAAACCCGGGATGCCGCTGTCAATAGCTCTCGCCCCAAACCCGATCGCTGGGCGCTACGCCGGATGTAGAGGGTTTGGATCTCAGCTTGGCCGGGGATCAGGCTGCGAGAGGGGCCGCCGGAGATATACCCAACCGGCCCGTACCGGTCTGCCGCCACCAGGGTTACACTATGGTCGCCGGGCCGGGTCAGCGCCTTGCGAAATCTTTGCGCGTGAATGTCCGCGCTCATCCGATCCAGAAAGCCGTCGGGAAGCAGGCCGCGATAGCTTTCTTGCCAGGACGCCACATGAACCTGCGCTAAGTCATCGGCGTCGTCAGGACCGGCGGGATAGATCACGTGAGTCACGAGGAAACTCCGGCAATCCATAGAGCTTGGTGATCTCTGCGCGGAGATCAAGTGGCGATCTGTGCTGACGGCGCGGGCTTGGCACGTTAACCTTTATGCCGACCATGAATGCACAAACCCCAACCCCGCCTGATTCGACCGGTGCCACACCGGTCATGGCGCAGTTTTTTGAAGCCAAGGCGCGCCAGCCCGACGCCCTGGTGTTCTTCCGCATGGGCGACTTCTACGAATTATTTTTTGAGGATGCCGAGAAGGCAGCCTCAGCCCTCGGCATCACGCTGACGGCGCGTGGCAGCCATGGCGGTGCGCCAATTCCCATGTGCGGCGTGCCGGTGCACGCCGCCGAAGCCTATTTGGCCAAGCTCATTCGGGCCGGGTTCAAGGTGGCGGTCTGCGAGCAGATGGAAAACCCGGCTGAAGCTCGCAAGCGGGGATCTAAGTCGATCGTCCACCGAGACATTACGCGCGTTGTTACACCAGGCACCTTGACCGAAGACGGCCTGCTCGACGCGCGCGGTGCCAACCGCTTGGCAGCTGTTGCCGTCCGTGCGGGCTCAGCCGCCGTTGCCAGTGTCGAGCTCTCCACAGGAGAAGTCGAGTGCTGGGCCTTGGCGCGGGAAGATTTGGCCTCGGCCTTGGTGGCGCTAGGAGCTTCCGAGATTCTCGTTCCGGACCGGTTGTTTGCCGATGGATCGATTCAGGAATCGCTCAGAGCTGCTGGCGGATTGGTCCAGCCCATGCCTTCGGCCCTAGCCGAACCCGGTGCCGCGGAAGCTCGCCTCAAAAGGCTCTATGGCGTCGAAACCCTCGATGGGTTTGGGGCGTTGTCCGGGGCTGAGATTTCTGCCCTTGGCCTAATTGCCGCTCATCTTGAAACCACCCAAGCTGGGCGGGTCCCGGCTCTCTCTGCACCACGTAGAGCTGGTGAGGCCGATATCATGGCCATCGATCCCGCCACGCGGGCCAGCCTGGAGATCGAGCGTAGCCTTTCTGGGTCTCGCGACGGGTCGCTGCTGGCCGCAATAGATCGCACCGTGACGGCACCTGGTGCGCGCCTGCTGGCCGCGCGGTTGTCGCGTCCGCTCTTGGAGCCCGACGCGATCAATACCCGGCTAGATGCGGTCGCCTGGTTCCTGGCCAACCGTCGTGAACGACAGGCGCTGCGTGAAATCCTCAAGGGCTCGGGCGATATGGCGCGCGCGCTTTCCCGATTGGTCCTGGGGCGTGGCGGTCCCCGTGATCTGGCGGCTTTGCGTGATGGGCTGACCGGCGGGCAAGCGATTTCGCACTTGCTCAAACAAAGTGGTGTGCCCTTCGAGCCAGCCGTGGCGACCGAGATTTCCGCCGCCCGTGATGATTTGGACCTATCGGCACGCCCGGCGCTGGCTCAATTCCGGGAAATGCTGTTGGCGGGGTTGGGCCCCGACTTACCGCTCCAGGCACGAGACGGCGGCTATGTCGCAGTCGGCGTTCGCGCAGAATTGGACCAAGCGCGATCCCTGCGGGACGATAGTCGCCGTGTGATTCTGGCCCTCGAAGCGCAGCTCGCTATCGATAGCGGCGTGGCGTTGAAGATTCGGCACAACGCGGTCCTCGGCTACTTCGTCGAGACCACGGCGAGGGCTGCTGATCCCTTGATGGCGTCGCCTACCTTCATCCATCGTCAAACCCTAGCCAACCAGATTCGGTTCACCACCGTCGAGCTGGCGGAACTGGACGCCAAGATCGCCCAGGCCGCCGAACGGGCCCTGGCAATCGAGGTCGCAACCTTCGAGGCTTGGCGGGAAGTCGCCGGTCAGGTCGCCCGCGCTATACAGGCGGCCGCTTTGGCCCTGGCGACCTTGGACGTGGCCGCTGGATTGGCGGAATGGGCGCAGGATGTCGACGGTTGCCGACCCATCATCGACCGCTCCACGGCGTTTGAGGCCCTAGCCGCCAGACACCCAGTCGTCGAAGCCGCCGTCAAGCGGGCAGGCGACCCCTTCACTCCAAATGACTGTCGGCTAGACGGACAGGGCGTCGGCGGACCACGGCTGGCGATTGTGACTGGGCCGAACATGGCCGGTAAGTCGACCTTCTTGCGCCAAAACGCTCTGTTGGCGGTTCTGGCCCAGGCGGGGTGCTTTGTCCCGGCAAAGTCATTCCATCTCGGCGTCGTTGATCGCCTATTCAGCCGCGTCGGCGCGGGCGATGATCTGGCGCGGGGCCGGTCAACCTTCATGGCGGAAATGGTCGAAACCGCCGCCATCCTAACCCAGGCCACGCCGCGCTCTCTTGTGATCCTTGATGAGATCGGGCGCGGAACCGCGACGTATGACGGTCTAGCCATAGCCTGGGCCTGCGCCGAGGCGCTGCACGAAACCAACCGGTGTCGGGGCCTATTCGCGACCCACTATCATGAACTGGCGGTGTTGGAGGGCAAGCTGGCCCATGTCGCAAACCTGTCACTGCGCGCCAAGGAATGGAACGGCGATTTGATATTTCTGCATGAAGCGGCACCGGGTCCCGCCGACCGATCTTACGGTGTTCAGGTGGCCAAGCTTGCCGGCGTTCCGGCCGCCGTGGTCGCGCGTGCGCGCGAGGTGTTGGACCGATTGGAGCGTGAGGCTGGCGCCCCGGCCCATCTCGATGATCTACCCCTCTTTGCGCCGCTGGTGTCAGGCGTAGCAGAAGCAAAGACACCCAACGCCGTCGAACAGGCGGTTATCAACCTTGATCCTGACAGCATGAGCCCGCGTGAGGCGATGGCCGCACTCTACCGACTGAAGGCTATGCTGACGTGAAGGCGCTGATGGTCGATGTTGATGGCGTTGTGGTCACAAGGCCTTTGGGCCGTCCTTGGAATTGGAACGCGATGGCGGACATCGGGCTAGACCCCGTCGCGCTTCAGACCAAGTTCTTTGGGCCACATTGGCAAGATGTCGCCTTGGGTCGCGCGGACCTTCATGAAAGGCTGGGGCTAGTCCTGGCAGAGATTGCGTCGCATCTGACCTCTCAGGCGGTGGCTGACTATTGGTTTTCAAATGACGCTCATCTGGACCATGCCCTGCTGGCGGATCTCGCTAGCCTGAGGTCGTCTGGCCAGCCGATGTATTTGGCCACAGTACAGGAGCACTACCGCGCTCGATATCTGTGGGATGTCGTGGGCCTGAGCGCGCGTTTCGACGGAATATTCTATGCCGCTGAGCTCGGGGCCGCCAAACCCGATCCTCGTTTCTATCGTGAGATCGAATCACGAACTGGATTCGCGGGCTGTGAACTCACGCTGCTCGATGACCGCGTGGATTGTGTTAACGCTGCGCGCGCCTGTGGTTGGCGGGGCGTTCACTGGGAGGGCACCCAAGAGTTGTTCGAAATGCTCGATCTGACCTGTTAAAGCGCCGATATTCGCCCTCTTGTTGTGAAAGTTGCCGCGACCCTCCCGCATTCCGAGTAAAAATCACCATAGACTGGGGTTAAGACTTGCGCTAAATAAGGACATCGATTGTAGCGGTGCTGCGGTCCACTCGCCTAGAAAGCGAGTTCTTCGTTTTTTTGCACGTG
Source organism: Alphaproteobacteria bacterium (assembly GCA_031427275.1). Lineage (GTDB taxonomy): Bacteria > Pseudomonadota > Alphaproteobacteria > Caulobacterales > Caulobacteraceae > Phenylobacterium. Next base: position 13,496 of record JANPNB010000506.1, read on the forward strand.
CAGGGGGACGAGGTTGGACAGAAAAAAACGCGGCGTGTAGCCTGTAGTTCAGATCGGGCATCGGCTTTCCACGATGCTGCAACTGGTTCTAAGTGATGGGGTTTAAAAATGACTTCGATACGTAACCTTCTTTGCGCAACAGTTTTTGGTGCGGCAACGCTCGCGGCGTCAAGCGCTTCGGCTACTGCAATCTATTTGAATAATGTGCAGTTCCTAAATCCGGTTGCAGGTACGGTGACTGGACCTGGTGGCTTCAGCTCCACTGAGTATTTCGGGGTTTTCAAGCTCACGGCCAATACCGGCATTGGTCCTGCGCTGCCGACCTATACCCTTTGGGGTTTCTGCGTTGATCTGTTCCGGGAGGTCCGGTCCGGTCCTTATCAGTACCACACTGACGTCTTGGTCGATGACAGGCGGCTCCCAACTCCGGTTGCGTTGTCCTCTGTGCAGATCCAAAAGATCTATGGCTTGGCATCGCTTGGTGCCCAGTTCATTGCGGGCGGCGAATCTGACCTCCTGAACAAGCTCTCGGGCATCCAGGGTGCCATCTGGGCGATTGAGTATCCGGACCTGACCTTCTCTACGACGAATGTCACCGTTCAGAACTATATCAACGCCTATATCGCTCTGGCACCGGGTCTAACCGGCGAAGGTTATGCGCTCTTTGCCGACGATTTCAGGACCCAGGGTTTCGTGATCGGAACCGTTCCTGAGCCGGGCACTTGGCTGATGATGATCATGGGCTTTGGCCTGATTGGTCTGACCCTGCGCAGCGCTCGTCGTAGTTCCGTCGCAGCTTAAGACGATCTATCTAGATTGATGACGCCGCCGACCTCTGGTCGGCGGCGTTTTCTATGGGGCGTTGGCCATAAGACGGCTGGCATTCAAAGGCCGTCTGGATCGGTTATAGGGTCGATCACCCAAGACTGTTGCGCGGTTCATGATTCGCCGGTGTGGCAGATAGTCGTTGACGGCGTAATGTTGAGTCACCCGATTATCCCAGAAGGCGATGGCGTTCTCGCTCCACCGCCACCGCACCAGGAATTCCGGCTTCTGAATGTGCTCAAATAGCATGTTCAAGACCGCATCGCTTTCCTTGCGGCGTAAGCCCTTAATCCGCTCGGTAAATCCGAAATTCACGAACAGTCCATCCTGACCGGTCTCTGGGTGTGTGCGCACCACCGGGTGCAGGACCGGCGGATGATCATCCAGCGCTTTGGCGTGTTTGTCTTCACCGGCCCCCTTGGCGACGATTCCACGCTGCGGAAAGCCACGGGCAAAGTCATGCACGGCGTCCAGTTCCGAGAGGAAGCCCTGGAAGGTCGGGGACAACGCCTCATAGGCCGCGCGCATGTTCGACCAGATCGTATCCCCACCACTCGGTGGCAAATGTTTTGCGTAGAGGATTGAGGCCATGGGCGGGGTCTCAATGAAGGTCACATCGGTGTGCCAACTGTCGTTGTCGGTCGGATTGTCCGCATGATTATCTAGAATGAACAGTTCCGGAGCCTCCGGAACCCCCGGATAAAGTGGGTGGGTATGAAGCGCCCCAAACCGCGCGGCAAAGTCGCGATGCTGAACTGGCGTGATGTGCTGGTCTTCGAAGAAGATGACCTGATGCGCCAGCAGCGCGGCATGGACCTGCGCGAGTTGTTCGTCATCAAGATGATGCGCCAAGTCCGCACCTCCGATGAGTGCACCAATCGTCGGGGTTAGCGGGGTCACTGTAAGTCTAGGCATGAGATATCCCTTCGGTTGATCATCTAAACCTGCGGCATCGGTTCGCGCCAGACCATGACGGCACGGGAATCATGCGAGGACAAGTCATGTCCAGTCCACCCGGCCTGCCCGAATTCGACCTGCCGATGATTTTTGCCGACAAGGTCGCTGGCCTTGGGTTCCAGGCTGGGACATTCCGCCTAGCCCTTGCAGCCAGCGTAGCCGACGAAACCGGACAGACCCAAATCGTCAAGTCCGGCTTTTTGATTCTAAGCCCGGAAGGCATGGTCGAACTTCGCAGTCAGATCGATCAGATGCTGGGCGAGCTCCAACGCCAGGGCGTCATCAACCTGAAACCCGACAAGCTGGACGGCTAGGTTATCTTGCCGGGGTTGGCGCATGTCACCTGCGCGTCGGTTTTCGCGTTGTTCGGTAACGACAACTGATCATGGATGGGGCAGAGCAGACAGGTCAGGCTCGAGTTTATAGGGCCGCAGCTTGGGCAGTTTGCTCGACAGAGCTTGGTATCCCAGGCAAGCTCACAATCTGAGAAGAGGGGCGAGTGAGATGGCCGATCGGCGACCCAACCCGACCATTATCATTGCCATTTGCCTCCTGATTGCCGTTCTAGAGGGCTACGATGTTCAGGCCTTCGGTGTGGCCGCGCCTCGAATTGCCGCTCAACTGCATCTAGGACCAAGCCAAATGGGCTGGGCTGGAAGTGTGGCCATGGTTGGCATGATGATCGGCGCAGTCCTGGGTGGCAGCATGGCCGATCGGTGGGGTCGAAAACCCATCCTAGCGCTCTCGGTGGCGGCATTTGGCGTCTTTTCTCTGGCGACGGCGGCATCCTGGAGCTTTGAAACCCTCGTGCTGGCGCGGTTTCTGATCGGCCTGGGCTTTGGCGGTGCCATGCCAAACTTGATGGCTATCGCTACGGATATTAGTCCGCCGGGCAAAAGAGCTGGGACTACCACCAGCATGTTCTGTGGCCTGCCTGCCGGCGGTGCTTTGGTCGCACTTCTTGCGCGGTCGGGCGGTAGCGAAATGGACTGGCACACGCTGTTCTTAGTGGGCGGGATATTGCCGTTACTGATCACTCCGATAGTCCTGCTTTGGTTGCCGGAAACACGCCCGCAGAGCGCCCAAGTGGTGACCTATGGTGATGCCCTTTGGGGAGGGGGCCGGGTCACGATCACGGTCTTGCTTTGGCTGGCCTTTTGTCTGACCCTCTTGATCAATTTCCTGATGCTAAATTGGCTGCCGTCGCTTGTTGAGACCAAGGGACTGAGCCCGACAGATGGGGCCACGGCCTCTCTTTGGTTCAATATTGCCAGTGTTCTTGGTGCCCTGGCGTTGGGTCGTTTGGTTGACCGCTTTGGACCATACTGGTTGGTGTCATTAGCCTTTGTCACGCTCGGTTTAGCGATGTGGGGCCTAGCCAGCGCAGCAACCTTGATGGGCGTATTGGCCTTTGCCACTGCGGCTGGATTTCTCGTAGCCGGAGGTCTCTTCGTCCTCTACGCCGTGACACCAGGGTTCTATCCCCTGCCGGTCCGCGCTGTCGGGTCGGGCGCGGCTGTAGCGGTGGGTAGGTTCGGCTCGATATTAGGCCCTATCGCTGCGGGTCAGCTTCGCGCGGCAGGGTTTGGCCCAGATCAAGTTTTCCAAGCCATGATTCCCGTCGCTCTGTGTGCCGCTGGAACGGCATATCTTTTATTTAGGTCGGCACGATCCACCACTAGTGAGGAGCTCTTGTCGATCTAGAGCATGTTCCGATAAGTGGAAACCGGTTATCGGAGCCTAACATGCTCTAACCCTTTGAATTAGAGCCCCGTTTTACCCTTTAGACGGTTCCGTCTAAAGGGAACGGGCTCTAGACTTTCTTCTCCCTCATCCAAGGCGACACTCTGTTTGGTGGAAATGCCAAGCGGTAGTCCGCTGTCAAATGATCAAAGTTGGGTCCGTAAAAGGGATCGTTATCCAGCAGCATCCCCCATCGCGTCCGCATCCATTCGCTTTCGGATCGAAATCGATCCCGGTGCTGCGCAGCTAGGTCAGACCCGCGAGACGCCGACTCAAGGTGCACCATCTGTGCCAGTGGGGTCCATATGATCTGCAGGCCGAGCGCCCGGACTTTTAGGCAAAGGTCCACATCGTTAAAGGCCACCGCCAGATTTTCTGCTTCCAATCCCCCAACCGCAACGAACACAGTTTTGCGCAGGGCCAGACAGGCTCCAGTCACCGCCGAAAGATTGCGTGCGAGTTTTAGATGGTGGAAGTAACCAGGATCTTCTGCCGTCGCACCCACATACAGATGACCGGCCACCCTCGGTTCCAAACCGACACCCAAGATCACCCCGCCATGCTGGGTGCGCCCGTCGGGATATCGTAGATGAGCGCCCACTACGCCAACCTGCGGTCTCATGGCTTGGGCGACCATCGCGTTGAGCCAGTCATCGGATGTCACCGTCACGTCATTGTTGAGCAGAACCACGATTTCACCGCGGGCCGAAGCGACGGCGCGGTTGTTGATCCGTGAGTAGTTGAATTCGCCTGGTATCGAGATGATCCGAACGCGTGGGTCGAGTGCAATTTGGTGAAGGTAGGTGTGGGTCGCAGGTTCGGCGCTGTCATTGTCGGCAATGATCAATTCAAGGGCTGGATAGTCGGTGCGTTCCAGCACGCCGCTGACACAATTGGCCAGCAGATCGACCCGATCACGGGTGGGAATGATAACTGAAACCAACGGAGCCGGAACCGGGACCCGCCGACGAACCCTCAACCAAGTTGGTGTGTCAGGATGTCGTTCGACATTCGCATCGCACTGGCCTGTCCGGCACAAGTGCTCGCGAACCGCGCGTTCAGAAGCTTCGCGACAAGATTCAGTGGCTAGGTTTGAGTATGATCCTGCCGTCTTCGACTGTCGCCAATGATAGAGGATAGTCGGGATATGGCGGATTTTGTCTGTTGTGGTGACTTCTGAGACCCGCAGAGTCAGGTCATAGTCTTGAGCCCCCTCAAAGCCATGGCGAAAGCCTCCGACCTCTTCAATCCGTGTACGTCGATAGACCGCAAGGTGACTGACATAGTTTTGGCCGAGCAAGAGCTCAGGATCCCAGTCTGTCTTGAAATAGGGCTCAAAACGTCGTCCAGCGTCATCGATTTTGTCTTCGTCGCCGTAAATCAGGTCTAAGTCGGGATGGATCAACAGTTCGCAGGCGACCTCGTACAGGGCATGTTCCGGTAACAGATCATCCTGATCCATCAGGGCCACGAACGCTCCCTTCGCGAGGGCGAGGGCGGAATTGCTCGCTGCGCTGATATGTCCGTTTTCTTTGCGTCTCAGAATTTTAATCCGTGGGTCGCTCGCGGCCGCCCGTTCCAAAAGCCGCCAAGTCGCCTCACCAGGAGAAGCGTCATCGGCGACGCAGAGTTCCCAGTTCGGGTAGATCTGAGCTCGAACTGAGGCGATTGCGGCTGAAAGGGACCTTTCGTCTGGCGAGTAGACCGGCATTATCACTGAGATCAGAGGCCAAGCTAGGTCCCGCCGCAAGTCGGCAGCTATCGCTTGATGCGCCGCTGCGTCGAGATGACCATAGAGCGCGAGCCACCGGCTGTAGTCTGCGCGCGTAAGGTACTGCGGCTCCAATACTGATCTGATGAATTTCGCGCCAGAGGGGTGCTCCGCTAGCCTTTCTGCAGCAGCATGTACGATCTTGTACAGCCATGGGATTCGTCGCACCGCTGATAGTGTTCGGGTTCCGACCCGCCGAACGGCATTATCTATCCCTGATGATTTGCGCATTATTGCACCAACTTTGCCCACGAACTTCATCTATACGGGGATCGATTAACCGGAACCACAGGGCATAGCGCGATCATCCCACCTGGTCCGGAAAAGCGATGGACGCTCGCCAAGTACTTGGAGGATGGATTGCTCCCTGCCCCGTTGATGTCTTTGGCTAGGCGTTGCCGCAAGCTACTGCGACGTCTGCGTGGCGGTTCCCAGCGGGTGGGTCGTACCCTGTTCTCCAATGCGGACAGTCGATTGATCGCTGCCGCCTTTGATCAAAACTTCTATCTGGCAAGAAATCCTGATGTTGCGGTGGCCGGCGTCGATCCTATTTCGCACTTCCTGCGCTCCGGTTGGAAGGAGGGGCGTGATCCGACCCCGGATTTTTCAGTCCGCGACTATAGCGAGCTTAATCCCGACGCTGTCGAAGCAGGACAGAATCCCTTCGCGCACTATTTGCGGTCGGGGCGACGGCAGGGGCGAGTCGCCAAGCAAGATTTGGGATTCCAGCATGACATTTTGATTGACCTCGAGCGCTTGGACGCCCGCTACGCCCGTGCGTCGGCTAGGTGGAAATCCCCGCCCCGCACCCCGCGCGCCAAGCTCAACGAAGCCTTGAAGATTTCACGCTCAGGCTTGGCAGACTTCCACCTGACAGTCAGTCACGACAATTATGCGGTAAATGTCGGAGGTCTACAGCTTTGTGTCCAACGCGAAGCTCAGGCGCTCGCGATGGACGGCACGGACCATTTGCATATCTTTCCAGCAGATATCTATCCCACCCTACGGACCGCCCCGAATACAGGGCTGTTGGGTGCGCTATGGAACGGCGAGCTTATGGGACATTTTCAGGCTGACGACCTAGCGGACGAACTCGGAGCGGCGCTTGCGCCGTCTGGCACCGGTCGTCGGACGTTTGCATTGCACAGCATGCTGGGCCATTGCCGCCAAGACATTATGAAAGTGCTGCAAGCAGGCGAACTGGATCGAGGCTATTTCTGGCTGCATGATTTTGCGTCGGTTTGCGCTGGCTTTCACTTGTTGCGAAACGATGTCGTGGACTGTGGTGCCCCTCCGGCCCAAAGCGCCGCTTGTGGGGTTTGCCTGTATGGCGAGCATCGAGCGCTACACATGTCGGAGCATGGTGCGTTATTTGAGGCCCTTTCTCTCACAGTCGTCGCCCCGTCGCCTAGTGCCCTGAACACCTGGCTCAGCGCAACAGATTTACCCTTCGCTGCTACACTGGTTCTCCCCCATGCAGCGTTGGGCGCTAGCCGATCTTGTCAAGCGCCAGATGCGAGGGGTCGCTTGCGTGTGGCCTTCATCGGTGTTCCGGTTGGTCACAAAGGCTGGCCGGTTTTCCATCAATTGGCCGAGCGGTTCAGTGCCGATGACCGGTATGAGTTTGTGCAGCTGGGTCGCAAGGCAGTGAATCATCTGCCGATCACGTTCTACGATGTAACGGTCTCCGCTGATCGACCCCACGCCATGGCTGCGCGCCTTGAAGATCTTGCCGTCGATGTCGCGTTGATTTGGCCATTATGCCGCGAAACCTTCAGTTTCACCGCCTTTGAGGCGGTCTCAGCGGGGGTCGCGGTGCTGACTAATCCCGACAGCGGCAATGTCGCCGACTTCATTACCGGCAGCCCCCACGGTCGGGTGTTGGCCGATGAGTCTGCCCTGTTCGCATTCTTTGAGTCGGGCGATGTGCTCGCCCTTTCGCGAGCACAACGGAAGCCGGAATGCTATGATCTGGAGTTCAGCACACTCAGCGCCCAACTCAGGGCGGATCGATCAAGGAGCTAAGTTTCTTGATATCTGTGACCGGTGTGGCAACCCCGCCGTCCATACGCATTACCTTGTTGCAGTAGAGTCGGATCAGATCGAGATCGTGTGATGCCAAGACGAGTATCCCCGCGCGCTCGACAAGGCTAAGCAGGCGCTGATGAGCAATCTTTTGGAAGTCGGCGTCCCCTACTGCGATCCACTCGTCCATCAGCAGGACATCAGCATCCACTGCGGTGGCCACCGCAAAGGCCAGTCTGGCCTGCATCCCTGCCGAATAGGTCTTTAGTGGCATCGCCAAGAACGGCCCGAGGCCGGTGAAGCTGCCGATCTCGTCCATCTTTTCATCAATTTCTTTGGACGAGAGGCCCGCGATACGACCCCGCAATCGAATGTTTTCAAGACCAGTTGCCGACGGGTCGATACCGAGGCTCAAGTCGAGCAGGGGAGCGATCCGGCCCTCGACCTCAATCTCACCTTCGTCGGGCTCGTAGGCACCCGACAGGGCGCGCAGCAACGTGGTCTTGCCAGACCCATTATGACCGATCAGCCCAAGGCGGTCGCCAGCCTTCAGGGTCATCGACAGATTGGTGATCGCCGTAACCTCGGCTGACCCATGACCAGATTTGCCTAAGCGTCCGCCGACCGTAACCCGGGCTAAGTGCTTCTTCAACGACTTGGCATCGACGCCGTAAACGGGAAATCGCAGAGTCAGTCCGCTGACCTTGATGGAAACTGGGGGCGCTTTCATAGGTAATGCACGATCCGCCGCCGGGTCATTGCGAACATCGAAAATGTCGCTACCCAACCCACGATTCCCATCACGATCAAGACCTCGTAGGTCAGCATGTGAACCCTGCCACCCAAAAGCGGCGTACGGATCGAATCTAGCATGTGAAAGAAAGGATTGAGTTCCAAGACCGATTTCATCACGCCCTCGCGCGATTGGGGTTTCCAGAAGACAGGGGTCATGAACATTGAAAACTGCATGATCGACGTCACGATCTGGGGAATGTCTCTGAATCGTGCTGAGGTAATGGCAGCGGCCAAGCTCATCCAGGACACATTTAACAAGGTCAGTAGGATCCCAACTAGGGCCATGGGCATGTCCATGGTTTTCCAGAACCCGTAGAAGATCAACACGGCGACGATAATGACCACGTGATGGCCCAAAGTGACGAGATTCCTCAATACCGTTCGCCAAAGGAAGGTAAACATCGGCAAGGAGGTCTGGCTGAGCATGCCGGCGGCATGCACAAAGGTGTCGCATCCCTCGATGATCACCAGAGACATCATCCCCCAAAAGACGATGCCTAGAGCCACGAAAGGCATGGTTTCTGTCAGGGATATATGCTGCAGCTCGGAATAGAGAAACCCGATCCCCAGAACCATAAACCCCATCGACAGGGTGATCCAAAAGGGGCCGAGGATAGAGCCGCGATAGCGCGAGACGACGTCATGCCAAGCCAAGGTCCATGCCAAGTCGAGCTTGCCGATCGAGGCCCGGAGGTCGCCCGAGGCCATGGAAAACTCATGCAAAGTTCCGCGCCGACCAGTGCGCAGCATATGATCGGAAGGTTGCATTCGGTCTCCAGAATCAACGCCGCTGGTATCAGGTCGCAATTTTAGGCGCAAGCATGGCGCTGGCGCAGGCTTATGGACGCCACAGCGCAGGGCGTGGTAGCCCAGGTCATAATGGCGACCTCCGCACCACAAACACGCCGCGCCCTTGTCCGCAGGCGAGACGATCAGCGCTCGACCGATCTACGACTTGTCGAGGCCGGCGTTTGGTTGATCGTGCCGTGCTATAGGGTCAAGGATCATGTGGCGCGAGTCATTACCCGAACGCCGGCCTGGGTCGAGGGTATCGTCTGCGTTGATGACGCCTGCCCTGATGGCACTGGCGACTTTATCCGAGCCGAGATCACAGACCCTCGGGTCCATGTGGTTGCCCTGTCGGCCAACCAGGGAGTCGGAGGCGCGACTCTTGCGGGGTATGCGGAGGCTGAAAGGCGCGGAGGGCGAATTTTGGTGAAGGTCGACGGCGATGATCAGATGGACATGTCCTATCTCAGCCAATTGATCGCCCCAATTCTGCTCGGCGAGGCCGACTATGCCAAGGGCAACCGCTTCACTTCCATCAGTCACCTCCAGACCATGCCTGGGGTACGGGTCTTCGGCAATGCAGCGCTGAGTTTCGCAGCTAAGGTCTCAACGGGATACTGGAATGTCTTTGACCCCACCAATGGTTTCACTGCAATCGAGGCCAGCATCGCCCGCCTCGTGATGGAAAAACGTGTTTCGCGTCGCTTCTTTTTCGAGACAGATCTGCTCTATCATCTGGGCACATTGCGCGCGGTGGTTCGCGATGTGCCGATGCCAGCTAGGTACGGTGATGAGGTCAGCAATGTCCGAATCGGAGCCATTATCGGGCCCTTCGCAATCAAGCACTTAGCCAATTTCTTTCAACGCATACTCGGACAATATTTTGTCCGCGACTTCAACGTTGCAACGATGGAGTTACTGGCAGGGGCGGGCCTGTTCCTGTTTGGAATGATCTATGGATTGCACTGGATCGCCGTGCGGGACCCCAGTCAGCCGGCGTCAGCCGGCGTCGTTATGACGGCCGCTCTTCCGGTGATCATCGGCGTGCAATTGCTGCTCCAAGCCATAAATTTCGACGTTTCGAACGTGCCGAACCGGCCCATCCACCCCTATTTGCGGGCCATCGAACAATTGGAGGCTGAATAGGATGGGCCTGACGGACACCCTTCTGTCTAAGGTTTTCGCCTGACGATGCCCGCCTGCCTCTAATTTCACAGGTGGGCTACGGCTCGTAAATGGCGTGGAACGAACAGGTAGGGGTGACCGTATTTTGGGAAGATGTGCTTGTATCCGCCTGTTCGATCCGCCGCTGCACGAGTTCCTGCCGCAAAGCCGCGAGGGTCTGCGCGAACTGGCCGAGGCGATGGATCGGCCGCTGTCGGAAGTGATCCGCCGGGCCGAGGCCCTGTCCGAGGCCAACCCGATGCTGGGGATGCGCGGGGTGCGGCTGGGCGTGGTTCTGCCGGAGA
>JANPNB010000507.1:0-8281 GCA_031427275.1 Alphaproteobacteria bacterium
TTTCACGCAAGAGTTGGCCGTAATAATCAGAACTGTGATCGAGTGCGCCACTCACATCGAGTATGTACTCCTGAGCTCGCGACCAGACGGCAGCATGGAACTAGGACCGGCACACGATCACGTTCATGAATTTTTTAGGGACTACATTCGGCATTCTGGAAAACAAGCTGTTGGAAGGGGAATTAAGCAAAAAGTAGTTCATTCCGAGGTTGGAGGTTGGCTAGATTCAGGTTCAACGAGATTAGATCGGGACTCCGATGCTCAGCCGGCACACGAACTTTTATCTAATATCTATATTACCTATTCAAAGTACGTTCACGCCAAATACCCTGAGTGCATGGATATGTATGGTGGCGCCCCCGGGCATTTCCATTTATCCGGCATGGCCGGGACGCCAAAAGATCATGAGAATTTGGAGATTCTGGACACCTTTACTACTGCCGTTTCTCAAACCCTCGCTCACATCGTTCGGCAATTCCACCTTGGATTTGTGAAGGACGATCCTCTCCTCGCTAGCTGGATGTCTCCAGATAATCCCCACTGAAACACTTGATCACTGTTTCGGTGACGCCGAGCGATGCTCGGAAGGTGGTTTCGACGCCCTAAACCCCCGCACTCACGATCCACTCCGTCGCCATGGCACGGTAGTCTAGGAAGGTCAGCTCCTCCAACTCGAGCCTTTGACTTGCGCAGATGGCGGGGAGTTGGGCGCTGAATTCGGCGAGTTCGGCGGCTATGGCGCGGCCACCAGGAACACGCGGATCGGAGGCCGGGTCTCGGAGCCAGGTGGCGACTTCCTCGACTAGGCGGGTGGTTTCTCCCCCGTAGGCGTGAATGTCTTGCCCGGCGATGTCAGAGATGAACTTCTGATAGCGGTAGGGATCGTGATCCAGGATCAAGGTCCGCTTGTTAGCTTGGCTGCGACCGCCGAACTTGCGGGCACCGAGGAATAGGCCGAGTTCCAGCGGCATGTTGAAGCGCGGCAAGCCTGAGTGGATGTCGGCCCCGGTCCTGGAGATGTCGTGAACGCCCTGACGACAATCACGTATGATACGGCAGATTTTCTCGAAGCGGATTTCACCGGCGTCATCAGCCTCTCTGGCACAGCGCGGGGTGAAGCCGGAGCGAATGACCGTGAAGGCTATCGCGTTGAACTTCTCAGCGTAGTCCGCAGAGAACGGGCAATTGATGAAGACGCCGTCTGCATTCATCCCGCAGACTGGGCGGCGCGAACCTCTTTGATGGTGCGGCGGATCTCAGCGGTCGTGAAGTTGGTTGGGCCGCGCGGCGGTTGTAGGATCGCCACGCCGTCGTGGGTGATGCCCGCCACAAGGCGACCATGGGCGTTCACCAATCTACCGGTTTTCGGATTGCGGGTTATGCCGGGCGGAAGTTCCATAAGGTGAAGATCGTCGGTTGTGGGCCAAATTGCAAGTGAGATTGCACCGTTTGAACATTTATGTTGCCTCTATGTTCTTTTCAAACCACTGGAAGCTCGCTACTGTGTGGCCATGCTCTCCCCCGTCTTCACCACCCATCCACCGCTGCCTAAGATGGATCACACCGCGGGGCATAAGCACAGCCAGTATCACCCAATCATTGGGCGGGTGATCTGCACCTTGATCGAGGCGGGGCTGACGGTGCGCCAAGTGGCGGCGCATCGCGATATGCCGAGTTACTGCACCTTTTTTCAGTGGCGCAAGATGAACCCGGACTTTGATGACCTGTACCGGATCATCCGTGGGCGCGCGCCCACCTTTGGGGGAGCTGGCCGGAACGGCCTAAGGGGGTTGAAGCCCACGAGCCTCGGCGCACGGCAACCCCCTCCGGCGCTTCGCGCCACCTGCCCCGAAGGGGAGGAATGGGGCGGAATGGGGCGGATTTAGGAGCCCTCCACCAACTCAGCGAGCTGGTCCATGCAGGTGGTCCAGCCTTCGTTAAAGCCCATCTGCGCGTGGCTGGCGCAGGTGGTTTTGTCGGGGTGGCAGGCCGTAGCGGTGTAGCGGGTGCCCTCGCCTTGCGCCTCGAAGGTGAAGATGGCAGTCATTGGCATCCAGGGCTGGTGGGCCGGGCGCCAATCGCCCAGCAAGACACTGGTGAGGATGATCTGGCGGTGCGGCGTGATGGCGACGAACGCCCCGGGATTGTCGCTGGTGTCGATACCGTCAGGGCCAGTCATCAGGGTGTGAAACGCGCCGCCGGGGCGGAAGTCGAAGGCCTTGACCTGCGTACTCCAAGGCCGGGGGCACCACCATTTGGCCAGCTCTACTGGGTCTGACCAGGCCGCCCAGACGCGGGCGGGTGGCACGGCGATGTGACGGGAAACGGAGAGGTCGAGGTCGGGATTTAGGATCATAGGGCGGGTCCGAGTGTTGGTGTTGGCGATGATATCCGTTGCCGAGAGGCGGTCCAGAGCCTGTCGCAGCAATTCAGGCTTGACTCATATAACTACGATTGTAATCTTCGGGAACTACATGCGTAGTCTTCGGAGGATATCTATGACAAAATCAGGTTGGATGCTGGCCGCTGCGGTGACGTTGGCGGTTCCTGCGGTGGCACAGGCAGAGCCGCTGACTATCCTCAGGGTGATGCGCGACGCCAGCATCATCAACCAGATCATGATGCTGATCCCAACGCTAGCAATGGCCTGGGCCATCGTGGTGTGTTGGCGCAAGGTGGCGGCGGGGCCGGAGCTGATCACCGGCTCAGCCTATCTGGCAGGACTGCGATATGCTGGCCCGCTGTTTGGATGTCTGACTGCGGCCAATGTGATTTTTGGCATGACTCTGGGCATGGCCAATGTGGCGGTGGCACCGACCCTGAAGGAACTGGCACCGGGCTTTGCCGAGGCAGCTCTTACGCTGATGTTTGGGATAAAAGCCGGCGTGGTGGCCGCCGTCGCCAATGCCATTGTGGAGGGCCGCATTGACCGTGCGGTGTTGCGGTCCTGAGCCGCGAGCCTGTCCCCGTCACCGATGCCGAGAGCGTGGTGCTGGGCGCGCTCTGGCGACGGGGGCCGCTGTCCTTCGCTAGCCTGATCGACGAGGTGAAGCTGGCGCAAAACTGGGGGGACGCCACGGTCAAGACCTTGCTGGGGCGACTGATGCGCAAGGCGATGATTGCCTCCAAGCGCGAAGACGGGCGGCAACTCTATCACCCGATGGTCACCCGCACGGCCTATGTGGACGACCAGATCCAGGCTCTGGCCGACCGGCTGTTCGACGGCAAGATCGAGGGGCTGATCGCCCACCTCGCGGGGCGGCAGATTTAGGCTCGCGTCAGGGCGCCGTAGACCAGGCGCGGGCTGATATCACGCACGGCCGGTGTGCCGCCGCCGGGCACTGAGCCACGCAGATTTTGGATCATGCCGACGAACACCAGGTCATTGGCCGGGTCGATCCAGAACCAGGTGCCAAACGCCCCACCCCACCAGTGGCTGCCCAAGCCCATGGGGGACTTGGCGGCAGTCGGATCCATCAGGATGGCGAAGTCTAGGCCAAAGCCGACGCCGGGCTGGCTGGGGCCATAGAGATCGACACCGACGCCGGTAGCCAGCACATTGGTGCGCATCAGGGCGACGCTGGCCGCGGTGATAATCCGCTTGCCCTCAAGCTGGCCACCATTGGCCACCATCTGGGCGAAGCGCCAATAGTCGTAGGCGGTAGAGAGCAGGCCGCCTGAGCCTGACCAGAAGGTGGGAACCTTGGTGGGGTCGCTCTGTTGCGGGGCGGGCGTGATGGTGCCGTCCTGCCCATAAGTGTTGACGGTGGCGACGCGGGCGGCCTTGGCGGCGGGCACATAGAAGCCGGTGTCGGCCATCCTCAGCGGCCCGAAGATCTTGCTACGGAGGAACTGATCCAGGTTCATCCCCGACAGCTTCTCGACAATGTAGCCCTGGATATTGACGCTGGGGCCGTAGCGCCAGTCGGTGCCCGGCTGGAAGGCCAGCGGCAGCTTGGCCAGCTTGTCGATCATGGCTTGCAGATCGGTGTCTTGCAGACCCATGCCGTCATAGCCGGCGCTGGCGTCGAAGCCGGCGGTGTGGCTCATCAGCTGGCGCATGGTCATGGGGCTGGCCTGATCGACCAGGCCGTCGGCGGTTTTCACCTTGAGGCCCGCGAACTGCGGAATGTGCTTGGCGACCGTGTCGTCCAGCGCCCACTTGCCCTGATCGTAGAGGATCATCATCGCCACGCCGCAGATCGGCTTGGTCATCGAGGCGATGCGGAAGATGGCGTCGGTGGCTAGCGGGCTGTGGCTGGCGAGGTCGCGCTGACCGTGGGCTTTGAGACTGACCAGTTTGCCATGGCGGGCCACCAGGGTGACAACACCCGCCAGCTTATTGGAGTCCACCAAGCCCTGCATCTCGGCGTCAAGCTGAGCCAATTTGGCGGGGTTGAAACCGAGGGATTTCGGGGTCGCGGCCTGGGCGGCGGGGGCGAAAGCGACCACCGATGCGGCGACGAGCATTTGACGGCGATCAAGGTTCACGGGCAGGGCCTTCGGCTGGACGAACGGGAATCACAAGCTTCATCCATGTTGCGCTATGCTACAAGACCTGTTTGCTAGGTCCACGCGCTCAAGACTACGCAGTCTTTGGAGCATCATGACTTCAAACACCCTTCGAGTGGGCATTTGTCTAACTCAAGAAGTCCCGCCGGATGGTGCGCCTGGCCAGCCAGAAGCAGGCGAAAGCCGCGAAGCCCAGGACGACTGTGGCCAGCAGGGCCCAACGAACGCCCTCCGCAGGACCCATACCTAGGCCATGATTGAAGTAGTCAGAAACTAGGCCCAGAATCAGCGGCCCCATACCGGTGCCGATCAAATTGATGGTGAAGAGCAGGATCGCAGCACTGGTGGCGCGCATATAGGGCGGCACGACCGACTGACCGACGCTAAACACCGGTCCCCACCAAAAGCCACCCAGGAAGGTGACCACCGCCAGCAGCACGAGGGCCAGCCCGGCTGAATCCACAGTGTAGAGCAACACCCGAATGGGCATGCCCACCAGAGCCGCGATCGCCGGGGCCACCACATAGTTGCGCAGGTCGCGCGCGCCATAACGGTCGGTGATCCAGCCGCCCATCCAGATGCCGACCGCGCCGGCCGCGTTGGTCAGACCCATGGTTAGGCCCAGGAACCCCACTGACTTCAGGCCAAGCCCCGCCGCCATTGCAGCCACCTCAGCCGTGTGGACTCGCAGGAAGAAAGAGGCGGTGAAGGCTGTGCCGCCGCCGAAATTGACGATCATGGCCCCGAAGGCAATGAACCAGAATGTTGGATTCTTGAACAGATAGTCCATGGTCTGGGCGAAGGTGGCAGCTGAACCCGCGGCCGCGGCGGCGTGGCGGGCTAGGATCGTGCGTGGCTCCTTCAAAGTGAAGTAGGCGAGGAGGGCGAACAACAGCCCCGGGGCACCCGCCACCAGGAAGCTGACGCGCCATCCGTAAGCGTCATAGACCAGCCCGCCGATGACCAGGCCGAGCAAGGTGCCGATCGCGCCGCCCAAGGAGTAGAAGGAGAGCGCCGAGGCGCGTTTCTCTATCGGGTGATAGTCGACGATCAGCGAGTGGGCGGGCGGGGTGCAGCCGGCCTCCCCGACCCCGACGCCCACGCGGAACAGCAGGAGCTGCCAGAAATTGGCCGCGAAGGCGCAGGCGATGGTGAAACCGCTCCAGGTGGCGGCAGCCAGGCTGATGATTCGCGGGCGATGGCTGTGCTCAGCCATCCGCGCGATGGGGATGCCCAGGATGGTGTAGAGGAGCGCGAAGGCGAGGCCGCTCATCAGGCCAAGCTGCCAGTCGGCGAGATTGAGATCCTGCTTGATCGGCTCCGCCAGGATATTGATCACCGAGCGGTCGACAAAGTTGACGATGTAGATGCCCAGCAACAACCACATGGCATAGCGCACATAGGCTTTGGAATAAGGCGGGGCGCTGACTGGAGTCGCCGATGCGGGGGATGCGGTTTCGGCCGGCGCGATCTCGGTCATCAAGGACTTTCTTGCTTGGGGGGTGCACGCCCCAAGCCGAGAAGACACGCCAAGCCGAGCCATGGCAAGGCTCTGATAGGGATCGGTTAAGAGGCGGCGGTCCAGACCGGGCGACCAGCGTGACGGCGGCTGGCCGCAAGTTTGCCGGCGACGACCGCGTGCTCGCGACTGAGGTGGACTTGAGCGGTTGGCGGCAAGATGTCCGCGCGAGCCAGCAAGTAGCGGCAGAAGCGGTCGGCCTCGATCAGGAAGTGGACATCGGTGGTGGGTTCGCCCTGCCAATAGGCGCTAATTAACGGGGCAAGCTCATCGCCCAGGGCCGAGCAGGTTTCGGGCAGATTGAGCGCCACCGGGGCAAGGCGGTTGGCGCGGTAGAGCATGCAGTTGGCCTCCATGCCTGGGCTGGCGGCGACCTGACTTAGTCGGCGACGTTCTCGGTCCGTGAGGTCATAGAGCGCGGCCAGATCGTCGGGCGCTAAGCGCACCTGCCGCACCAGATCCGGCGAGGCGGTGAGGTCGGCCAATGCGGTCTGGAACTGGGCCAGGCTCATGCGGGGACTCTGGCGCGTCGAGCTTGGCCGACTTGATCCGCAAGATCGTGCATCAGCTCAAGCTCTTGGGCGATGCCCTGCAGACCCAGTCGCTTGTGATAGCTCTCATGATATTCGTAGGTGATCGCCGCTAGATTGGGGAAGCGCGGTGCCCATGCCTTGGCCCAATCCCAAACCATTGCAGGGGTTGGGCGCGAGTGGCTGTCGGTGTAGTGCGATTTCAGCCAGTCGCCGCCAGCTAGGTGGATTTCGACCACGATCTCGGGATTGATCTGGGCCAGATAGGCGTCGGCGTCGATGCCGATATTCAGCGTGTTGGCATAGAGGTTGTGCAGGTCCAGCAGCATGCCGCAGCCGGTGGTCGCGTGCAGGGCGTTGAAGAAGGCGGGCTCGGTCATGTCCGGGTCTGGAATGGCCGAGAAGATCGCGCCGTTCTCGAGCAAGATTTGGGCCCCTCCCAAGGCGTCGGACAGCTGAGCGACCTTGGTGCTGACGATATCGAGCGACTCTTGGTCAAACACCACCGGCAGGCCCATGCCGGCCTGGGCATTAGGCACGCTGCTGTGCGGAGCCAGGAACATGGAAAGATGCTCTGAGTACCACTGATAACCAAGGTCGCGGTGCGAGGCGGCGACTTGATCGAGCAAGCCCGCATCCAAGGGCATGGCGCTAGGGAGTGATAGTCCGATGCCGTGGCCGATGACGGCGCGGTCCTGCACATAACCGCGCAGCTCATCCACCGCGAGATGAGAATGACTGAACCGATTGGCACCAGCCTGGACGCCGAAATCATACCAAAGCCGGTCCGGGATGACCTCTACGAAATCGACACGCGCGCCGATCGCATCAAGTACGAGCGGGACCGCCGGATTATAGAGCAGCCCCACCATCGGGGAGGAGGAGATCATCCCTTCGGCCGTGATTTAGTGGCCGAGTTGGACGTCGAGTACGCGCTCGAAGTCCCGCTCCCAGATGACGTCGATGGTACCGGACAGACAAGCGCAGCCGGTCAGGCCCTTGATGACATCGTTGATCAGCACTTCGTCGATTCGCGCGATCTCACCTGGGGTGAGCTTGCCCGGGTGAAATATGCGAACGGCACGCGCTTTGTCGCCGATGAAGATTTGAGCCTTACGATGAGTTGTGGCCGTAACCATAGGGACGCTCCTCTCTTGGCCGCTGAATGCGGCTGTTGGCTTGGACGGCGTCTGGCGGTCGCCTAACGGGCAAGCCGGTACGGATCGAGCATAAGACAACCCGACGCCGCAATTTTTGTAACACAACTTTGTGGTGGATCAGAGTCGGACTCGCCTATTTGGAGGCGTTATTACTAAAACGTGATAGTATTCATGGTCACGCTTGATTCATTTTTCGGCGCGTTATTACACCTATCAGGCCAATTGCTTAGCTTAGCGCTCAAGCTTGACTGTATTAGGCAAATTGCCTGACGCAAGACGCGGCGGGGGCTCGACGCATCAGCCCTGCACATGGCAATAGAATCGGCAAAACAGGAATCCGACCATGACCACAGCCCCCGTCGACAGCTTGCAGAATGCCCTTGGCCAGGTTCGCTTGGTCAGCAATGAGGGTGGGCGGGCCGTGATCGAATATATGGTCGGCATGCACATGTGCCACTCGGGCGGGGTGGCCCAGGGCGGGTTTGTCTGCGGCTGGATCGACGCGGCCATGGCCCACGCCTCGATTTCGCAGTCGCCAGAGATGACGCCGATGTCGCTGG
>JANPNB010000508.1:0-9723 GCA_031427275.1 Alphaproteobacteria bacterium
CACGGCGATGATCGCCTTGGGGGTCAGTTGGCCCTGCGCCTTCACGGCGACAATGGCGGCGTCCAGCTTGACCGGGTCCATGTTGAAGGTATCGGGTCGGATATCGACAAACACCGGCGACGCGCCCACCAACGGCATCACTTCAGCGGTCGCGGCAAAGGTGAAGGAGGGGCAGAACACCGCATCGCCAGGTCCGATCCCCCAGGCCATGAGCGGCAGCTGCAACGCCTCAGTGCCCGAGCCGCAGGTCAGCACGAACGGTGCCTGGCCAAACGCGCCCAGCTCGCGCTCCAACTGACCGATCTCCGGCCCCATAATGTAAGCCCCTGAGCGGACCACCCTAAGGATCGCATCTTCCAGCGGCTGTCCTAACCGCGCACGTTGGGCTTGCAGGTCGATAAACGGGATCGGCATGGACGGGATCTCAGGCTCAGAAGCGGCGCGCTAAATGACACGCGTCGCCCCTCAGCGCCAAACACGCTTGTTTTCGCAAGGTTTCGGAGGTCGCCCGCTAGATCTGGCGGGTTCGACCCTCCCAATAGGGCGCACGCACCTTGTTGCGCTGGATCTTACCGGCCTCGGACCTGGGCAGGTCGGTGACGAAATCCAAGCTGCGGGGCACTTTGAAGGACGGCAGAGTCTTGCGCCCAAAGTCGAGGATTTCTTGGGCCAGGGCGTCGGACGGCGCATAGCCCGGCTTCAGCAAGATGACCGCCTTGACCTGCTCGCCCCACTCATCGTGCGGCGCGCCGATGGTGGCGCTGTCGGCCACCGCGTCGTGCTTGATCAGCTCGTTGTCGACTTCCTGGGGATAGATGTTCACCCCGCCGGAAATGATCGTTTCGGCATTGCGGCCCGTCAGGAACAGATAGTCGTCCTCATCGAAATAGCCGACGTCGCCCATGGTGAAAAAGCCGTCCACGCGGCTTGAATTGGTCTTGGCCTCGTCCTTGTAATAGGTGAAGCCGCCGCCTGGGGGCAGTTCGTGATAAATGCCGCCGGCCTGGCCGTTGGGCAGGTCGTTGCCGGCCTCATCCAATATCCGGCACCGCAAGATCTGCGGCCGTTTGCCGACGCTGCCGGGCTTTTTCAGCCACTCGTGGGAGTCGATGGTAAAGCCCGCGCCGCCCTCAGAGCCCGCATAGTATTCGCTGAGCACTGGGCCAAACCAATCGATCATCGCAAACTTCACTTCGGGCGGGCACGGGGCGGCACCGTGGACGATATAGGTGACGTGATCGACAGCGTGTTTGGCCCGAACCTCCGGGGCCAGGGCTAGTAGCCGCTGGAACATGATCGGCACCAGATGCAGGTGCGTGACGCGCTTTTCCGCAATGGTTCTCAAGACCTGCTCTGAATCCCACTTGTCGATGAACACCAGCGGCACGCCAGCCCCCATGGCCGCACGGACGTCAAACGCCAGCGGGGCCGCGTGATAGGCGGGGCCCGCGCACATCTGGACCGAGGTCGCGTGATCATAGCCGCGCATGGCGTACATGGCCTGAGGCATGGGTGGCGGGGGAACCGCACGGTAGACCCCCTTAGGTCGACCTGTCGTGCCGGAGGTGTACATCATGGCGTTGCCCAGGACGGGGTCTGAAATGTCGCTGCCATCCAACGGCGCGAGGGCGGCGTGATAGTCCTCAAACCCCGCAATGGCCCCGCCGACGGCTAGCTTGAGTACCACGTCAGGGCATTCGGCTGTGGCCCCGGTGACGGTGGCGACGCGCGCCTCACCGACCACGATCTTGGCTTCGCAGTCCTTGATGATATAGGCAATTTCGTCGGCATTCAGGTGCCAGTTCACCGGTGTGAAGCGGATCCCGGCCCGCAAGGTCGCCATCAAGACCTCAATGAATTCCACGCGGTTTGAGCAGATGAGCGCCAGGGAGTCCCCCGCGCCTAAACCCCGCTCGCGGAACAGTCGCGCCAGCCGATTGGCGTTGGCATTAACCTTGGCAAAGCTGTGGGGTGTGCCGTCCGGATCATAGACTGCGGTCCGTTCGCCCTGGACCTGGGCCCAGATCGCCGCGGTCATTCCAAATTGCGCGGCAGCTTCCAACCGTTCGGTCAGGTTCAAATCACTCATTTCAAAATCCTCCTGGGCGAATTCGTTGCGGTGATCCCAGGACGAAATATGCCCCGCGAACAATCACCCTCGCCCCTGCCCACCACCATGACAGGGGCTTTGACGAACGACAACGGGGAGGATGCGACTAGCCGAAAGTCTTCTGCGCCCAGCGCCAGATCAGCACCCCGACCGCGCACGAGGTGGCGGTGACAAACGTGCCCCAGGCGATATCGGCCAAGGTGATGTGGGTGGCCCAGACCTTCAGGGTCGCCTGATTGGTCAGGTCATAGGTGGCATAGGCAAAGGCCCCCAGCATGGCCCCCTTCTGCGCACCGGCCTTCCAAGACCCGGCCCGGCCCGCCGGGACCACAGCCATGGCTACGATGCCCAGGATATAGACCAGATAGAAGATCGCCACCGCCGTCAGGTTCACCTGATCGGCCAATCCTGGATCGAGCGTTGGGCGATAGACCCGGGCATTGGCGTTCATCAGCCAGACCAGATCGATCAAGGCAAACACCAGCCCGGTGCCCAGATAGGTGACGATGTATTTCAGCATAGCGGCCTCAAACCGTCGGTTTCAGACGGTAATGGCTGACACCCCATTCGGCTCCGCCGCGATGCCCAAACAGGCCTGAAGTTGCCAGGAAGAACAACCGCCAACGCCTGCGCCACAGGACCGCTTGATCGCCGTACACCTCGCGCAGCACCACGCCGATTTCGCGGGCATTGGCGTCGTAGTTCTTTAGCCAATCCTCAGCGGTGCGACGGTAGTGATCGCCGCTCCAACGCCAATCGGCCTCGACCTCAAACAGATCGGGAAACTGCGCGATTAGTTCGTGGCTGGGCATGACCCCGCCGGTAAAGAAGTGCTGGCCGATCCAGTCGGCCTCATCATTTAAGTCAAACCGGTAGGGTGTGGTCTTGTGGGTAAACACATGGATGAACAGTCGCCCGTCGGGCTTTAGCCAGCTCTTTGCCCGGGTCAGCAGCGCCCGCCAATTGGCCATATGCTCAAACATCTCCACCGAGACGATGCGGTCATAGGCCCCGATGGTCCCGCCGAAGTCGTTCATGTCAGCAGTGACGACCTTAAGGTTGGTTAGGCCTTCGGCAGCGGCTTTAGCGCGGATAAAATCGCCCTGGCTTTTGGAATTCGACACTGAGGTGATCCTGGCCTTGGGCAAGGTGCGGGCCATCCATAGGGACAGCGACCCCCAGCCGCAGCCGAGCTCCAAGATCGTTTGCCCATCGGCGAGCTCAGCATGGGCGACGGTTTCGCGGAGGGCCTGGACCTCGGCCTCACCCAAACTTTCGGCACCGGTGAGATAAAGGCAGGAGGAGTATTTGAGGTTAGGACCCAGTACCTTCTCAAAAAAGGCGGCTGGCAGTTCATAGTGCTGGGCATTGGCTGCCCCGGCATGTTCGGCAATTGGCCGCAAAGCCATTTCGGCGGCGAACTGAGCATCGGCTCCGGCAGGTGCTCCCACCAGTTGGCGGCGCGCATTGGCCACGAGAAACTCGACAGCAGCGCGGCGCAGGAGGTCAGGCAAGGGCGCGCCTTCAAAGGCCTGAATCGTAGCGGCGACCAACGACATGGGAATATCCAGTTTCAAGTGGCAATGTATTCGATACGAACGCGGACTCGTCTTGGACGCATCCGAGGCGGACGCTGGCCCGTAACTGTCAGGACCACAGTCCGCGCCAGGATCGGTACGGACGATGCCGATTGTCGAAGGATAGACCCACTTGACCGTGTTTTCGCCGATTGAGACCCGCCAACGCATCGCCGTCATCGGCGCGGGCATCGGGGGATTGTCTGCGGCTTGGCTGCTCGCTCAGCGACACGACGTGACAGTCTTTGAGGCTGACGACCGCATCGGCGGGCATGCCCACACCTTGGACGCGCCTGGCCTTAAGGGTCCTGTCGCGGTCGACACAGGATTTATTGTCTACAACGAAGCCAATTATCCCAACTTCACCGCATTGCTCGGCCACCTGGACGTTGCCAGCCTGCCCGCCGACATGGCGCTGTCGGTATCTATGGACAATGGCGGGTTCGAATATTCCTCGCAGGCCATTTTCGCGCAGAAGAGAAATAGTGTCTCGCCGCGATTTTGGACCATGCTAGCCGACATCAACCGCTTCTATCGGCAAGCTCCGAAGGACTTGGCTCGGCTTGGATCAACCCTGATCAGCCTTGACGACTATCTGGCGCGAGAGGGCTATAGCGCTGCCTTTCGCGATGATCATCTGCTGCCGCAAGCCGCCGCGATATGGTCAACGCCGCTAGATCAGATCCGCGCCTATCCCGCCGCCTCGCTGATCCGATTTTTCCAGAACCACGGCATGATGACGATCCTGGGACGCGGCCTTTGGCGCACCGTCTCTGGGGGAAGTCGCAACTATGTAGCTGCGTTGCGGAGCGCCTTCAGAGGTCAGATCAGGGTAGGCACGCAAGTCCTCCGCCTCAAACGGTCCGATCAGGGGGCCGAGCTTCGTTTCGCCGATGGCACCACCGAGACCTTCGATCAGGTGGTCATCGCCACGCACGGGGATACCGCACTGCGCCTATTGGCCGATCCCAGCCGCCAGGAGGCCGTATTGTTGGGGGCCTTCAACTATTCCCAAAATACTGCCGTGTTGCACACCGACACAAGCCTGATGCCGCGTCGAAAGGCGGCCTGGACCAGCTGGAACCATATCGGCCATCGCGCCCGGCCAGGCCAAGGCTGCGTTACCTACTGGATGAATAAGCTGCAAAGCCTGACCGGTGCCCCGGACCTGTTCGTCACCTTGAACCCAACACTTCCGATTGCTGCCGACGCGCACATCCATACTGATCACTATGATCATCCGCTATTTGACGCCGCCGCGATCGCGGCCCAGCGCGAGCTGTGGTCGCTGCAAGGTGCGCGAGGGACTTGGTTCTGTGGTTCCTATTTCGGTCACGGCTTTCACGAGGACGCGCTCCAGTCGGGCCTGGCGGTTGCCGAGGCACTCTGCGATGTTCGTCGGCCGTGGACGGTGGCTGGTGAGTCCGACCGAATTCACCTTGGGCCATCGGCCCTAGTGATGCCGCGGCAAGCCGCATGACCGGTTTTGCTTCCGCGATTTATTCGGGGGTGGTCACCCATACGCGCCTCAAACCGCGAGCGCACAAGCTGCGCTACCGCGTGTTTATGCTGCTGCTGGATCTGGATGAACTGAGCACCCTAAACAAAGCGCTGAGGTTGTTTGGTCTGGACCACTTTGCGCTGACCGGCTTTTCGCAACCTGATCACCTCGACGGCTCTCAGGTGCCGCTCAAAGTCCAGGTCGAAGGCCATCTCGCCAAGGCTGGGATCGCAGCGGGTGGCCCGATCCGCCTGTTGTGCATGCCGCGTATCCTGGGCGGCGCGTTCAATCCGATCTCGGTCTACTTCTGTCACCGCGCCGATCAGACCCTGAGCGCCGTGCTCTATGAAGTGAACAACACCTTCGGCGAAAAGCACTGCTATCTGATCCCAGCGACAGGCGAGGGTGTGATCGAGCAAGGTATCGACAAAGGCTTCTACGTGTCGCCGTTCATGGACATGGACCTGTCCTACGGATTCCGCATCTTGCCGCCCGGCGAAACGGTATCGATCAGCGTCGAGGTCAACGACGCGCAGGGCCGCGTTCTGGTGGCGGCTTTTGCAGGTCGCCAGATTGCCCTGACCGATGCGGCGCTATGGCGGGCTTGGTGGACGCACCCCCTCATGACCCTGGGCGTAATGGCCGCCATTAATTGGGAGGCGCTAAAGATTTGGCTCAAAGGTGAGCATGTTCGACCCCGACCAAAAGCGCCGCCAAATCTTGTCACGGTCGGTGGCGGCCCAGTGTCTTAGATTGCCAAGTCGCGCCAGCAGGGCACGGTGGTTCCAGCCCATGGGGTCGCCTGAAATACAGCTCTGGCCACGGCTCTAGCCAGCACGTCAGCTGCCAGCGCGCCGATTCGCGCAATCGTGAAATCTCCACCTTCCAGCGGTCGCAAGGATGTCGACAAGACAAACACCACATCCCCGTCGAACGGCGCGTGGATTGGGCGGATGGCTCGAGCCAGGCCATCCTGCGCCATCACGGCTACGCGTTTGGCCTGAGCCGGGGTCAGCGCAACGTCGGTGGCGACGCAGGCAATGGTGGTGTTGGAGCGCGCCAGCGGGCTGGTCTTAGCCAACCCCCAATCGTCGGGCGCGGCCGCCAGCCCCACCGAACCCAAACCGCCAAACTCGCCGGCAATCTCAAAAGGGGCGGCCCAAAAGGATCGACCGCCAGGTGCCACCACCGATCCGTAACTGTTGACGCAGGCCAGGGCGCCGACTGCGATCCCGTCGGCGGCGATGATCGAGGCAGACCCTGTTCCTCCCTTCAAAGCACCGGCCATGGCTCCGTAGCCGGCACCCGCCGTGCCCAAGGCGAAGTCTAGACCGCAAGCCTCAATCGCGGCGCGACCCAAAAGCCGATAGGGCGGGTCTTCGCCCCAACCGCGATCACCCCCGTTGGCGAGATCGTAGAGGATGGCTGCGGGAACAACTGGAGAGCGCGGCACGCCTGATCGGGCGACCAACCCATAGCCGCGCCCGCGAGCACCCAACCAGGAGGTGACACCATCTGCCGCAGCCAGTCCGTAGACCGAGCCACCCGACAGCACCACGGCGTCAACCGCTTCGACGAGGTTTTCCGGTTCTAGGGCATCGGTTTCCCGGGTGCCCGGTCCGCCGCCGCGCACATCCACGGCGCAGACCGCTCGGTCGTCTGGCAAGATGACGGTCACACCCGTCCGGGCAGAGACACTGTGCGATTGTCCCACCATAAGACCGCCAACATCGGTGATCAGGTTGCGTGGACCCGGGCAGGCTTTGGGCGCTTGGCTCATAAGAGCAGCAGAACCACGGCTAGGCGTTGGTTGTCCACGCGCGGCTCGCTATGATGATTGAAATTTGCTGATTTGATCGCGTGGTGCCGGTGACTTACCTGTCGAAAATCCTGCTCGCCCTCCTGGCCGCACTGTCGATTTCCAGTCCGGCGTTTGCCAAGAGTTCGCCTGTTACCTCCAAGGGTATGGTGGCAGCCGCGAATCCCCTCGCCGTTGAGGCCGGTTTGAACGTGCTGCGAAAAGGCGGTTCGGCCGCTGATGCCGCGGTGGCGGTCCAGGCGGTACTGGGACTGGTTGAACCGCAAAGCTCAGGTCTCGGGGGTGGGGCATTCCTGACCTACTATGACGCCAAGACCCGCAAGGTCAGCGCCTACAACGGCCGGGAGACCGCGCCGGCCGCCGCAACGCCTCGCTTGTTCTATGGCGAGGACGGAAAGCCACTGCCCTTTCTAGCCGCGCTGACCAGTGGTCGCGCAACGGGTGTGCCGGGTGCTGTGGCTATGTTGTCGATGGCTCAAGCCGACCACGGCAAGTTGGCATGGTCGACACTATTCGCGGACGCCGAGCGCCTGGCGGACCAGGGGTTCATCGTCAGCCCGCGACTGGCCTATATGATCAACAGTCCCTTCCCCCAAGCCAAGAGCACCGACGCAACCGCCTACTTCACCAAGCCCGACGGCAACAAATATGCGGCCGGAGATCTGCTGAGGAACCCGGCCTATGCGGCAACCGTACGCAAGATTGCCTCTGAGGGTCCACGCGGCCTCTTGGAAGGCGAGGTGGCTCAAGCCATTGTCACCCGTCTGAGCCAAGGCCCTCTTCCGAGTTCCATGACCCTGGCTGACCTCAGGGCCTACCGGCCGAAATCCAGCGCAGCGGTGTGCCGTCCTTACCTTCAGTATGTTGTTTGCGTGCCACCAGCGCCTTCGAGCGGGCCGGCCGTGTTGGAGGCCTTAGGCATTCTCGAACACACCGACATCGCCGCTCATGGCCCGAACACTGTGCAGGGCTGGTATCTGTTTTCGCAGGCCAGTCGGCTGATGTACGCTGATCGTGACCGCTATTTCGGTGATCCTGATTTCGTCGATGTACCGGTCAAGGGGCTTTTGGATCGCGGCTATCTGAAAGCCAGAGCCGCACTCATTAATCCAGATGAGGCCGGTGCCTATCCGGCGCCGGGCAAGCCCAAAGGAGCGGGCGTGCGTGCGCCCGACGCCACGATGGAACCCGGCGGCACATCGCATTTTGTGGTGGTCGATCAGGCAGGCAATGTCGTTTCCATGACCACGACGGTGGAAAGCATCTTTGGGACAGGCCGCATGGTCGGGGGCTTCTTCCTCAACAACCAGCTGACGGACTTCTCGTTCTCCCCAACAGGCAAGGATGGCGCATCCGCCGCCAATGCCGTGGCCGCCGGGAAACGCCCGCGATCTTCCATGTCTCCCGCCATTGTACTGGACCGGAAAGGCAGGTTGGTCGCTGCCTTGGGTTCGCCCGGCGGCAATTCCATTGTGGCCTACAACCTGAAAGCCCTTGTTGGGATATTGAGTTGGAACCTGCCGATTCAAGAGGCTTTTGCCCTGCCCAATATGGTCGCACGGGGGGGACCCTATGCCGCCGAGACTGAGCTCTACGCGCCGGGCGTGGTCGAAGGTCTGGCAGCCAAGGGGGTCAAGTTGACGAGCGGGGGTGGCGCAGAGGGCTCAGGTCTCCATGGCGTACTGGTCACCCCCGAAGGTCTAACGGGCGGCGCAGATCCGCGTCGCGAGGGTGTGGCTAAGGCACCTTAGGCGACCGTTTGCGTTTGGGCCTATCGCGCCGTGGCGCAGCACCGGGAAGCCGAAGCTCGAAGGTCGACCCACTCGGTCCGCTAGATGCAAGACTGAGTTCGCCCCCGTGACCCTGTGCGAGCTCGCGGGCGATGGCTAGACCAAGACCCGCGCCGCCGGGGCGGCTGGACCCGGCAAAGGCTTGAAACAAGCGCTCCTGCGCACGTTCAGACACGCCAGGGCCGTTGTCGCTGAGCTGGACCACACCTGCTGCCGCTTCCTGAATGAAAGCAACTTTGATTTCGTTTCCACGACCGGTGGGTGTCTGCTCCATGGCTTGACGGGCATTGCGTAGCAGATTGACCAGAATCCGGTGGAGTTGATCGGGATCAGCCTGGACCTGAACCGCGGGGTCAATTTCGCTGACAAGCATCACACTTCCCCCGAGACGGGCCTCCTCAGCCGCAGCATCAATCGCGGCCAGTAACGGGACAGCGACGGTAACAGGGGCCGCCTCCTGGGTCTTGCCATAGGTCAGCACATCGGTGGCCAGCTTGATGGCTCGGTCGAGGGCGCGCTCCAGCCGGGGCATGGCCTGAGCCACCTGCGGATCCTTGACCATGGCCAGGCGTTCCGAAGCGATCTGGGCGCTGGTCAACATGTTACGCAGGTCGTGATTGATCTTGGCCACAGCCTCGCCCAAGGCCGCGAGACGGGCACGGGAATTCAGCGCGGTCCTCAGATCAACCTGCATACGGTCAAGCTCAACTTCGGCTCGACCAATCTCGTCGCGGCGACCGGATGCCTGAAGCTTGGCCTGCGGATCATCGGGATCGGCCCGAAACCGTTCCATAGACAGTGTGATCCGCTGCATCGGTCGCACCAGGAAAAGATTCAGAGACAGAAAGACCAGCAGGCCCGCGATGCCGGCAACAAATACGGTGATGAGGACGAGACGCCAGAGATAGCCGCTGAGCGCTTTGCGC
>JANPNB010000509.1:0-1687 GCA_031427275.1 Alphaproteobacteria bacterium
TGAACATCGTGCGGCAGGTGTTCCGGGGCGATGCCTTCGATCTGATCGCACGGTTCGGGCCGAACTCGGAACGCTGATCGCATGCACGGCGGCGGCGTTCTGAGGCAATGTCTTGTGGTCAATGTAGAATCACCACGTCGGCGGTGACACCGCCAGATCGCTGCGGGAAGCCTGTTCTCTGGTGCGCGCCACAGGTGGAACAGGCTGATACCTGCGGCCACGACACTTGCAGTCACCACCGAAAATCCGCCCTGCCAGATGTAAAGGTACTAAGCGGGTCGGCCAGAACATCCGGCCAGTGAAACCTCACAAAGCCCGGCCGGGCCACTGTAATCCCCAAAATGACAGCCTGCCCGACCAGCATCGGAACGCAGGGCCGCGCCTGCGCGCGATGATCCCCGCAATGGCCGCGAAGCGCGGGCCGGAAAACACCCAAGGGCCGATTGCCACGCCCTGCATCAGCGCAACATCCCGGCAGATCGGGTCAAGATGTCGACCGTCACATCACCAACCAACCGCGCTCTGTCCACCTCGGCGCGCTGCACATCAAGGAACACATCCGCTAAACCGCGCAGCAGCAAAGCTTTTCTTCAACAGTTCGCTTGTCCGACGTGACCGTCAGCCTTGCTTGCAAAACATCTGATAAAGCAGGCCGACCATCTGCTTTGCCCTCGGATCATTCAGGCTGTACCAGATCGTCCTGCCATCCCGCCGCGCCGAAACCACACCCTCTGCCCGCAACCGCGCCAGTTGCTGACTGACCGCGGCCTGTTTGGCGTGAACAAGCTGTTCAAGCTCGGTCACGGATTTTTCGCCATCGACCAGCGAGCAAAGGATCATCAGGCGACCTTCGTGCGCCAGTGTCTTGAGGAAACTGGACGCTTGCTCTGCCTGCACCGCAAGACGCGCAATCGCGGGTTCGGGCCCCTGCGGCTGGTCAGGGTCGACAGTGTGGTGCGACAACTCGGGCGGCATTGATGATCCTGTGATCGAAAAGGCTGTTGACTTATGCAATTTATTGCATATATCGCCACCAAGGGCAATGTGATGCAGCTTTCGCACCATTGCTATCGTGATTTACCACCTTAGGGAAAGGTCAGCTTCTGTGATTACTGAATTTTCGCCCGTCGCTGCCCTTACCGGTGGCGCAATGATCGGCCTTGCTTCGGTCCTGTTGCTGGCAGTTACCGGCCGGATCGCTGGAATCAGTGGCATCGTTGTGCGGCTGTTCCCCCCCTATCATGACGACGAATGGACCGGGCGGGCGGTTTTTGTGGCGGGGTTGATCCTTGCGCCGCTGGTCATGGCTTTGGTCACCGGCACTTGGGCTGGGATGACAATTGAGGCAACTCCGGCACTGCTGGTCATGGGCGGGCTGCTGGTCGGGTTCGGATCAGTCTGGGGAAATGGCTGCACCTCGGGGCACGGCGTATGCGGGGTGTCGCGGCTGTCAACCCGGTCGGTCGTGGCGGTGGCGACCTTCATGACGACAGCGGCGTTGACCGTTCTTGTTACGCGGCATTTGCTATGAAGCGGGGCATAGCACAGTTTGCCATTGGCCTGTTGTTCGGTGCAGGCCTTGTCGTATCAGGCATGTCGGACCCGGCCAAAGTGCTGAACTTTCTGGATGTGGCCGCGATCCCTGCCGGAACCTGGGACGCCAGTCTGGCGTTTGTGATGGGTGGGG
>JANPNB010000510.1:0-4724 GCA_031427275.1 Alphaproteobacteria bacterium
CACCGCTTGGCAGGGCATGACGCATCCCGCCTGGGTATGGGATCTCTATCTAGGAGGGCGACCTCATACGCTTGGCAATGTGCAAGGCGCTATCCCTGATGGGCGTCGGGTGACCGACTTTCTGTCCTGGATTGCCAAGAACTTTGACCGATCCGTCACCTGGGCTGATTTAGAGTTTGTGCGGCGAAACTGGGATGGTCCGATCATCATCAAGGGGGTGCTCGACCCGGACGATGCACGCGATACCGTCAAGGCAGGGGCTCAGGGGTTGATCGTTTCCAATCATGGTGGGAGGCAATTGGACGGCGTGAAGTCTTCTATTTCAGCGCTGCCAAGGATCGTTGATGCCGTGGGCGGCGACTTGGACGTATTTATGGACGGCGGCGTGCGATCGGGTTTGGACGTGCTCAAGGCCTTGGCTTTGGGAGCCAAAGCCTGCTTTGTCGGGCGCGCCTGGGCCTATGCGCTTGGGGCGGGTGGGGAGGCCATGGTCTCAAAGATGCTCGCTACCCTCAAGAGTGAGTTGGCCACTGCGATGATCCTGACCGGATGCAGCGACGTCAGCAAAGCCGACAATTCGCTGCTCGATATTGCATCATAGAAATTCTTTTCCAATCCGCAGCTTCCTTACCATCGACAAGGGTGGTTTCTGCCGGTAATTCCCCGAGGAACGCGCCTTCACGGTCCTCGCGACCGCGTATTGGCGTGCCTGGATATCAGTGGAGTGGGGAACGCGTATGAGCGCTCCGGAGAAGCAAGGTCTGTACGATCCGCGCAACGAGCATGACTCGTGCGGCGTAGGCTTTGTGGCCAATATCAAAGGCCGCAAATCGCATGAAGTCGTGACCAGTGGTCTGGAAATTCTCATCAATCTGGACCATCGCGGTGCGGTCGGTGCAGATCCGCTGGTGGGTGATGGTGCCGGGATTCTGATTCAGATTCCGGACGGACTGCTGCGCGACTGGGCCAAGGGTGCCGCCGTCGATCTGCCGCCAGTCGGCGAATATGCCGTGGCCATGTGCTTCCTGCCTCAGGACGGCGAGACCCGCGCTGTCGCCGTCCATCAGTTTGAGCACTTCGTAAAGGTCGAAGGCCAGCACCTAATCGCTTGGCGTGAGGTTCCCACCGACACGACGGGGCTGGGCGAGGCCGTGCTGGCGCAAATGCCGGTCATTCAGCAAGCCATCGTCGGCATGGGATCCAACATCAAGGATCAAGATCACTTCGAGCGCAAACTGCTGACGATCCGCAAGCAGGTGCAAAACCCGTTGGCCGAGCTGGCGATCAAGAAGAACCTACCCAAGCTGACGCAGCTCTATATGCCGTCGTTTTCGACGCGGACGGTGGTTTATAAGGGCCTGCTGCTGGCCCATCAGGTCGGCAGTTTCTACAAGGATTTGCGGGATGAGGCGACGACGTCGGCCCTAGCCCTTGTGCACCAACGCTTTTCCACCAACACCTTCCCTTCCTGGAAGTTGGCGCACCCCTACAGGTTCATCGCCCACAACGGCGAGATCAACACCGTGCGCGGCAATGTGAACTGGATGAACGCGCGCCGCCGCACGCTCGAAAGCGACCTGCTGGGGGCAGACCTCAGCAAGATGTGGCCAATTATTCCGCATGGACAATCCGACACCGCCTGTTTGGATAACGCGCTAGAGCTTCTGTTGGCTGGCGGTATTCCGTTGGCCCAAGCGGTGATGATGCTGATCCCTGAGGCTTGGGCCGGCAATCCGCTGATGGATGCCAAGCGCAAGGCTTTCTACGAATACCATGCGGCCCTGATGGAGCCCTGGGATGGTCCGGCCGCGGTGGCCTTTACCGATGGCCGCCAGATCGGCGCGACCCTCGACCGCAATGGCTTGCGTCCGGCCCGTTTCGTCGTCACCGATCAGGACCATGTGATCATGGCTTCAGAGGTCGGGGTCTTGCAGATCCCTGAAGAGCGGATTGTGCGTAAGTGGCGATTGCAGCCGGGCAAGATGCTGCTGATCGACATGGAAGAAGGCCGGATCATCGAGGACGAGGAGATCAAGGCGACCCTGGCTGATGCTCAGCCCTATGCCGAGTGGCTGGCCAACACCCAGTACAAGCTTGAGGACCTGGGGGAAGTGGCGCCGATGGAGGCCCCGCCGACCAACGATCCAGCCAGCTTGCTCGATCGTCAGCAGGCCTTTGGCTATACGCAGGAAGACCTGTCTTTCTTCCTCGAACCTATGGCGCGCAGCGGGGAAGATCCGATCGGCTCCATGGGGGCCGATATCCCGATCGCCGTGCTCTCAAAGCGGCCCAAGCTGCTCTATGAGTATTTCAAACAGAACTTCGCTCAGGTCACCAATCCGCCGATTGATCCGATCCGCGAAGAATTGGTGATGAGCCTGGTCTCGATGATCGGACCTCGCCCCAACCTGCTGGGTCGCCAAGCCGGTAGTCATAAGCGGCTAGAGGTCGCTCAACCCATCCTGACCAACGAGGATCTGGCTAAGATTCGTTCGATCCACGAACTGGTGGACGGGGCCTTCCGGACCGAAACTTTAGATGCCACCTGGGCAGCCGAGGATGGAGCTGACGGGCTGCAGCCCGCCCTTGAGAAGCTTTGTCATCAGGCGACAGACGCCGTTCTGGCCGACATGAACATTCTGATCCTGTCGGATCGCGGGGCGTCGCTGGAGCGGATTCCGATTCCGGCGGCTCTGGCTACGGCCGCCGTACACCATCACCTGATCCGTCAGGGTCTGAGGATGCAGACGGGGCTGGTCATAGAGACCGCAGAAGCGCGCGAAGTGCACCATTTCTGTGTGTTGGCGGGTTATGGCGCGGAGGCGGTGAACCCCTATTTGGCGTTCGAAACTCTGGAAAACCTGCGCGTAACCAATGGCCTCTCGCAGTCGGCCTATGAGGTTCGCAAGAACTATATCAAGGCCATCGGCAAGGGCGTGCTGAAGGTGATGTCCAAGATGGGCATCTCGACCTATCAGTCCTATTGCGGTGCACAGATTTTCGACGCCGTAGGTTTGTCGTCTGAGTTCATCGAGTCTTACTTCACGGGCACAGCGACCACCATTGAGGGGATTGGTCTCTATCAGGTGGCCGAAGAGGCCGTTCGTCGCCACCGCGACGCCTACGGTGATGCCCCGATCTATCAGTCGATGTTGGATGTTGGCGGCACCTATGCCTTCCGGTTACGCGGGGAGGAGCACGCCTGGACCCCTGAGACGGTCAGTCATCTCCAGCATGCTGTGCGCGGCAATTTACCTGATGAATACAAGGCGTTCGCGCAAGTTATTAATGATCAGTCTGAGCGTCTGCTGACCATCCGTGGCTTGTTGAAGTTCAAGTTGGCCGATAAGCCGCTGAACCTGGCACAGGTCGAGCCGGCCGCTGAAATCGTCAAGCGGTTTGCCACCGGGGCCATGAGCTTCGGCTCGATCAGCCGCGAGGCGCACACTAATCTGGCCATCGCCATGAACCGGATCGGTGGCAAGTCCAACACCGGTGAGGGCGGCGAAGAGAGTGACCGCTTCGTGCGGATGCCGAACGGCGACTCCATGCGTTCGGCCATCAAGCAGGTGGCCTCGGGTCGGTTTGGCGTGACGGCTGAGTATCTGGTCAATGCCGACGACATCCAGATCAAGATGGCCCAGGGTGCCAAGCCCGGGGAGGGTGGTCAGCTGCCCGGTCACAAGGTCGATGCAAACATCGCCCGCGTGCGCCATTCGACCGCCGGTGTGGGTCTCATCAGCCCGCCGCCGCACCACGATATCTACTCCATCGAAGACCTGGCGCAGCTGATCCACGACCTGAAGAACGTCAATCCGACGGCGCGGATTTCAGTCAAACTGGTCTCTGAGGTTGGGGTTGGAACCGTTGCGGCTGGTGTAGCCAAGGCGCGCGCCGATCACATCACCATTTCAGGCTTCGAAGGCGGCACCGGCGCATCGCCTTTGACATCTTTGACCCATGCTGGCTCGCCTTGGGAGATCGGGCTCGCCGAAACCCAGCAAACTCTGTTGCTGAACGGACTGCGCACGCGGGTGGCGGTGCAGGCTGATGGTGGCCTGCGCACCGGTCGTGATGTTGCCGTCGCGGCGCTGCTAGGGGCCGACGAGTTCGGCTTTGCCACGGCTCCGCTGATCGCCTCGGGCTGCATCATGATGCGCAAGTGTCATTTGAACACCTGTCCGGTGGGCGTGGCGACCCAGGACCCAGTGCTGCGGGCGCGATTTACCGGCCAGCCCGAACACGTGATCAACTATTTCTTCTTCGTGGCCGAAGAACTGCGCGAGATCATGGCGCAACTGGGCTTTGCGACGATGACCGAAATGATTGGTCAGGTCGGACGGCTGGATATGCGCGACGCTGTTGACCACTGGAAAGCCAACGGTGTTGATCTGTCGAAGATCCTGCACGCCGTGCCGGCCCAGGCCCAATCGGTTCTGTGGAACCGCGATCGGCAGGATCATGGATTGGACAAGGCCCTCGACAACACCTTAATCACCGACGCTCGCTCAGCGATTGACGGCGGTGGACCTGTTCGAGGCAGCTATCCCATCCGCAATGGAAACCGCACGGTTGGCGCGATGCTATCGGGCGCGGTGGCCATGCAACATGGTCACAAGGGTTTGGCCGACGATACGATCCGGCTCACCTTCACCGGTCAAGCGGGCCAAAGCTTTGGTGCGTTTGCGGCGCCGAGCTTGAGGTAGTCGCCGGCAAACGGCAGG
>JANPNB010000511.1:0-2098 GCA_031427275.1 Alphaproteobacteria bacterium
CGGGCAAGAGCCTCAACCAATGGACCGAGGATGTGCTGCGCCGAGCGGCGGGCGGGCAATAGGCATGTCCCACGTTTTCATCTCCTACAGCCATGAGGATCGCGAGGTTGCGCGGCGCTATGCTTCGGCGCTGGAGGCGGCTGGGTTATCGGTGTGGTGGGATGATCATCTGAGGTCTGGCGAGGCGTTTGATGAGAAGATCGAAGCGGCGCTTAGGGCGGCTTCGGCGGTGGTGGTGCTGTGGTCGAAGACCTCGGTGGCGTCGCGTTGGGTGCGGGCTGAGGCGACCTTGGCGGACCGCAATAAGACACTGGTGCCAGTGATGATCGAGCCGTGCGAGCGGCCGATCATGTTTGAGCTGAGCCATACGGTGGAGCTGGGGCATTGGCAGGGGGATGGGGACGACAAGGCGTGGCTTGGGTTCCTGAGCGGTGTGTGCCGGTTCGTGGCGATGGATGCAGCCCGGAAAGCGGTGGCCGACGCGGCGCCGATGCATTCACGTCCGGCCGCGGAGCCTGCCAAGCCGCGCGAGCCGTTGCTGGCGGTGCTGCCGTTCGACAATCTCTCATCCGACCCGGACATGCAGTTTTTCTCCGAGGGCGTGGCCGATGAAATCATGCAGACGCTGATGCGTAGCTCCGGCTTGAAAGTGATCGGGCGCACCTCCGCGTTTCAATTCCGTGGCGAGCGCAAGGCACAGGCGGCGAACGCGCTCAAGGCCACGCATGTTCTGGACGGCAATGTGCGCCGCGCGGGGCCTAAGATGCGCGTTTCGGCTCAATTGACGGACGCCGCAACGGGTACCGCGCTTTGGGGCGAGCGGTATGACCGCGACGTTTCCGATGCGTTTGCGCTGCAAGACGAGATCGCCGACCGGGTCGCTACCGCTCTCGACCGCACCTTGACCCTTCCGGGCAAAGAGTCGCCGCGCATTGATCCGCAGGCCTATGATCTCCTTATGCGTGGGCGCCCGTCTCTATCTGCCAGCGACATCTCGATAACGAAGGGCGCAATTCCGATGCTGGAAACGGTGGTAGCCCGTGCGCCGCGACATGGCGCCGCCTGGAGCGCGTTGGCCTTCGCCCGGGCAGCATCCCTGTCGCAATCGCAAGACGCTGAGCACGACCCTGAATTTCAGGTGACCGTGGAGGCGAACACCCGCGCCCTGGAGCTTCAACCAGAGGCAGCGCTGCCCAAGCTGACGCAGGCGCTTTTGTTGCCGGCCTTCAGCCAGCACGGCGACAAGATTGCCTTGTGCGAGGAAGCGCTCAAAGACGAACCGCACAATCCACTGGTACTGCAGACCTTGGGGGATGCCTACGCCCAGACGGGACAAATATCCAAAGCGCTCGAATTGTACGAGCGGGTCGTCGAACTCGATCCTCTATCTGGGCCCGCAATCATAACTTATGGGTGGGCGCTTGCCGCGCGTGGCCGCCATGACGATGCACGCCGTGCGCTGCACGTGAAAGATGAAATGTCGGTGCGAGGCCGTTGGTGGCTTCCGCGCTTAGAATGGCAGATATCTTATCTGGACGCCGATGATCTGGACGGAGCCGATGCATTTGTGGCCGCCAGTGCCGATCGATTTTCCGATGCGCCTGACGCTGTAGTCAGGGCGATGAGACGCACGACTCAAGTTTTGCGGATGCCGCTTGAGGAACGTCAGGCGATGATGCGCCAGGCTCTCGCTTCGGACCGCGCGCTCGCCCTGTCTCTGGAATCCTGCGCACTCGCGGCCCGCGCCGGCTGTGCGGGCATCGCATATGAGGCCTTGTTTACTGCGTTGAGGGAAAGCGGCAGGCCCATTCAGGGCGCGCTCGCCAACGCAAATGCCGGGGCAGGGCGTGCGTTCTCCTGCATCTATCTGTTTAACTCCCTGGGCTCAGGCGCGCTTCTTCAGGACGTCCGCTTCCCCAGGCTTTGCGCGGCGTTAGGTCTTGCCGACTATTGGAGCAAAACCGGCTTCTGGCCTGACAGCATCGAGGCGGCACCATACGACTTCCGCGCCGAATGCGAGACGTTCCGCGAACATCCAAAAGACGTTTTCTTCACGTGACCATGTCCCACGTTTTCATCTCTTACAGCCACGAGGATC
>JANPNB010000512.1:0-1981 GCA_031427275.1 Alphaproteobacteria bacterium
TAGAGCATGTTCTGATAAGTGGGAACCGGTTATCAGATCGAAACATGCTCCAACTTTTTGAACTAGAGCCCTTTTTGTCCCTTTGGACGACTTCGTCTATAGGGAAAGGGCTCTAGCGAGCTGCACCGGGTCGAGCCAAAACTTTGCCGTGCTCTGATCCCGCTCCACATGTATGTGCGCGGGCTCAGAACCCTCCATACTATAAAAGAAGAAGCGGAACCCCGAAACCGTCATGACCGTTGGCATAGGTCAGGCCTCCGTCGCCGCATAGAGCCCGCGGATGATGGCGAGGTCCGCTTCGAGCTGCGGGCTAAATGCGCTGGCTCGCGGCCAGACTCGCTCCAGCTGCACCAAATCAAAATCCAGCCCGCGCGCGGTCTCGATACACCTGCGCGCCTCGGCGTCTTGCCCAAGCTCCACACAGCACCGCGCCTTTGCAACGTATAACCAGCCGAAAGTCGGCAGCAAACTGATGCCATCATCGGCGGCGACCATCGCCTCTGCCCAGCGCCCCAAGTCGGATAGCGCGCGCGTCTGCCACCCCCTCACCGCCCACATCAGGTGGGAACCGGGCATCAGGCGCGCCGCCGTGTTGAGGTACGACAACGCCTCCTCAGGCCGGTTGAGGAAGGAACAGGCCGTGCCATGCTGGTATTGCAATTGCCCGCTGCCCGGAGCCTTGCGAACGGCGCGTTCAGTGTGGCGCACCCCTTCCTGCGGATAACCGATAAAGCAGAACGTGTGCCCCACAAGACTGAGGACCGAGGCGTCCTCCGGTGCCAGCGCAAGGGCGTGGTCCGCGATAGACCGAATGCGCGCAACTTCGGCAGGGTCGTCCGGACTGCCAACAAAATATGCGTTGGCGAGGGCGTCAGCGAGCATGGCCTGTCCCGGCGCATAGTCCGGCGCGATGGCCACAGCCCGCCTGGCTTCCTCAATCGCGCGGTCGCGGTCTGCAGGTTCATAACTGCGATAGGCACCAAGCGAACGTGTCGCCGCTTCCCATGCCGTCAGGTCGCCGGGCTTCTTAAGCGCCCGGGCCATCTCCAGGCTGTAGACCTGTGCGTCGAGGCTGGCGGCGACCTCCGTGACCAGTTCTTCCTCAAGATCCGCCAACTCGGTCAACGGACGGTCAAACTTCGCGCTCCACAGCACCTCGCCGGTCGCGGCCTCCAAAAGCTGAGTGGTAACCCGCAGGTTCGTGCCAATGCGACGCACATTGCCTTCGAGCAGATAGCGCACACCCAGCTGGCGTCCGATGGCGGCAAGGTCAGTTATCGCCGCGCGGCTGAGATTCATCGTAGCGGTCGAACCCAGCACCCGGACATTGACGCCCTGCGAGAGCGCCGAGATCACATCCTCCACCATACCTTCAGAGAAGACCTCGTCCTCCAACAGGGTCGAGCGGTTGGTAAACGGCAACACCGCCAACGATGGCGCGGACCCACTTTGGCCTAGCTTCAAAGTTTCCTGAACTGTCGGTGCTGCGATTGAGTTGGCCGAGGGCTCAACTGGCGGCGCAGCGCCCTTTGCAACGTACCGCTTCACATCGCTCAAAAACCCCAACCAAGCCTTGTCGTTCGGCGCACCATCCCAATGCCCCAGCTCCACCGTATGGCTCAGCTCAAACATGATCGGCCGCTCGCACGGCTCGATCATCACCGGCACCAGGGTCTTGTTCCGGTCCGCCAAGGTCGCCTCGGCCCGCACCCAACGTGAGGCCACAGACGTCTTCGACCACAGCACCACCACCGCCGACGCCGCCCGCAGCGCCGCCTCGATCTTCTCGTCAAACGCCTCGCCCGACCGCAGATGATCATCCCACCACACAGCCAGCCCCGCCGCCTCCAGCGCCGAAGCATAGCGCCGCGCAACCTCGCGATCCTCATGGCTGTAGGAGATGAAAACGTGGGACATGCCTATTGCCCGCCCGCCGCTCGGCGCAGCACATCCTCGGTCCATTGGTTGAGGCTCTTGCCCG
>JANPNB010000513.1:0-1800 GCA_031427275.1 Alphaproteobacteria bacterium
GTGGGTGGTTCAGCAGGTCAAGGACCGCCGCGCCCTCTCCAACGCCTACAGCATTGGCGCAGACTACGACGACATCAGCTCGGCCCTGCTGGCCCAGGCTCCGGACCCTGCCAACTTCGACGTCGCCCACCACCTCATCGACAAAGCCCGCGACGCCGTCAGTTTCGGGCGAGGCCGCTGCGCCCGTAGCCAAGACTTGCTCACCCGCGCTGGTGACGCGCTGACACCGGCCGCCATGATGGCTATCCTGCGTGATCACGGCGATGCTCCTGACTGGTCACCGGCCAACACAACCGGTCGCACCCTCTGCATGCATGCCGCGCAGGGACCGCGCCGCAGCCAGTCGGTCGCCTCGATGGTCAGTGAGATCGCGGCTGGCCGCACCGTCCACTGGGCGACCGGCACTTCGGCCCCCTGCCTTAGCCTGTTCAAGCCTGTGTTGTTCGAAACCGGCCTACCGCCCCAAGGCCCTGCCCCAACCGACCGCCATGACCGGGAGAGCCTCTGGTGGAGCCATGAGCGCCTGCACCGCGCCGCGCTCAAGGACTATCCCACCGCCCACGCCCTGATCGCCACCGAGCGCGACGGCCTGGAAGCCGACTTCCGCGCCCGCATCGACGCGGCCACCCCCGCCACACTGACCCAAGCTGTCACCGACTGTTGGGCCGACGCCGCCCTTGCCGAGAAGCGCTGGTCGCGCGCACTATCCCCCGGTGGGTCCGGCGACAGCCCATATGCCAAGAGCTGGGCACGACTGAACACGGTCGCGGGATTGCCGCGCTAAGGAGCCTGATATGCCCACCTGGATCCTGCTGGCCTTCCTAGGTTTAGGCCTCGCCGCCGCCACCGGCTTGCGCACCTTTTTGCCCCTCTTGATGCTAGCGCTCGCCGCACGGTTTGGCCTGTTCGGCGTAAACCTGAACGGGGCCTTCGCCTGGCTGGCCTCCAGCGGTGCCCTCATCGCGCTTAGTGTCGCCACCGTGGTCGAGCTCACCGCTGACAAGATACCGATGGTTGACCATG
This sequence comes from Alphaproteobacteria bacterium, assembly GCA_031427275.1. Classification (GTDB taxonomy): domain Bacteria; phylum Pseudomonadota; class Alphaproteobacteria; order Caulobacterales; family Caulobacteraceae; genus Phenylobacterium. The sequence continues at coordinate 1,024 of JANPNB010000513.1, forward strand.
CACTCAGCGCCATCGGCACGGTCAGTCGCCCGGTCGCGGGGGCCTTGGCGGCAGGTGCGGTGTTCAATCAGACCGATCCGGCCATCGCCGTCTTGGCTGGCCTCATCATCGGCGCACCAACAGCATTGGCCATGCACACCGCCCAGACCAGCGCGCGCCTGATCAGCACCAGCACCACGGGTGGCCTTGCCAACCCGATCGTGTCGCTCATCGAAGACATCGGCGCGGCCGCCTTATCGGCCACCGCCCTGATCATGCCGATCCTGGCCCCAATCCTCGTCGCGATCCTGCTGTTTTGGGCTTGGCGCGTCTGGTCGATGATGCGACGCCTGCGGGGGCCTAAGGTCGGCTAACCCCCTACCCCATCGGGTAGAGGATCTCCTTCGACACCGCGTCGATCTTGGTCAGGACGTCCTTGCTCAGCGTCACATCACCCGCAGCGAAAATATCGGCCAGTTGGTCGGTGTGCGTCGCACCCACAATAGTCGAGGCCACATAGTCTGGCTGCTTGCTCCAGGCTGTAGCCAACGTCACCAGAGACATCCCCGCCTCTGCCGCGATAGCCGCAAACCGCTCAGTCGCCGCCAGCGTTTTCTCGTTGACGAAGCGCATCGCCATCGTCGCCTGACGCCCGCCGATGTTGAGATAATTGGAGAACCGAGCCCCCTCAGGCCGGGCGCCGCCCTGATACTTGCCCGACAGCACCCCACCGGCCAGCGGCGAATAGGGGATCGAGCTCACCCCCTCCTGTAGGCACACCTGGGCCAGCTCATCCTC
>JANPNB010000514.1:0-10627 GCA_031427275.1 Alphaproteobacteria bacterium
CCTTGGCCATGGTGAAGGTCTTGCCCGAGCCGGTGACCCCGAGCAGCACCTGATTGCGCTCCTGGCCCGCCAGACCGGCGACGAGGTCGGCGATGGCGGTGGGCTGGTCGCCGGCCGGCTCATACTCACTGACCAATTTGAAGGCGCGACCGCCCTCAGATTTGCTGGGGCGGGCAGGCCGGTGGGGACTCCACAGCATCGGCATCGCAGCATCGTTGTAGTCAAACGCGCCGGACATATCAGCGACGCCGGGCAGAGCGGTAGGGGCGAGGGAACGGGCCATGAACGAGAACCTAAGGAGGTTGAGGTCCAGATGCTAGGGGGTGGATGTGTCAGGATGTGTCAGTAGCGCGCGGCTCAACCCAGTTGCGCGGTTATAGCGATAAAATTTGGGGTTGATTGATCGCTAGAAAGGGGTGTTAACTAATTCCACAACCAACGCTCCGGGGGCGGACATGAAAAGGTATTTGGCGATTTCAGCGTCGGTGCTGGCGTTGGGTGGGTGCACGACCTCAATGGTCAATTCCACGCCAATCACAGACAAGACCAGTGCGACAGGCTTGAAGGCGAACCATCCACAGCTGACCTATTTTCTTCCGGAAAGCGTGTTGGTCGCAACGGTGAAGAAGAAGGCTCCGCCGACACCAGATGACCCACCGGCAGGAACGAACGCAACAGCGACCGTCACCACCAACATCACTATAGATGGCAAGAAGGCTGCCGAGGGCAGGTCCGAAAAGGACAAGGATCCCACGTGCGATGAGGAAAAGGCAACCTACCAAGGGTTCGTCACCGCGCACAACGCCTATATGACCGAGTTTGATCTTAGTGTTGTGGCCATCGAAACAGCTTTGAACGGCAGCCTAAAAACCCGGCTTCAGCAGCAAAAGGCGACGGCAACCTATCTCGCCGCGAAGACCGCTTTGGCCAAGGACAACGGCAGGGTCCGCGACGCTGAAGCGCAGTCGACAAAGGTCGTAGCGGCCTGCGAAGTCAAATTGATGATCAGCTTGACCAACGAAGTTATCGCCGATCGGGACCATCCGTATGCGCTGTTGATGGCCGATGATGCTTGGTCCTCGGACAAGGTTTCGGCCAAGCTTGATGCCAAGGGAATGCTGACCGCGATCTCGACGACGGCTGATGATAAGACGACTGAAGCCCTCACCGAGGCCGCCAGCGCCATAGGGGTGATTTACGGTACGCTCAATCCGTTGGGAGCGGGCAATTTCCAGCAACTTAGCGGTCTGAAGACGCAGGTCTCACCCTTGGCAGGTGTTGATGGTTGGAAAACGTTTGGTTTCGAAATCGAGGGCATTGGTGATCCGGAGGACGCCTTTCGGATCGCCTTGCAAAAGGCCTTGAAAGAGCTTGTTACCAAAACTCCCACGCCACTGCCCACGATCAAGCTTCGCAGCCTTCCTGATCATCCCTTCCGATTTCGCATGAAGGATATTCTCGACCTCAAGGCGGGCCAGGGCCTCGGCGACACCGGCTATTTTCTGCAAGCGAAATGCTCTCCTGCGCCAGGCGACCTTAAGCGATCTGCCCAGCCTCCCGGATCAAGCGACAAGAGCCTCAACGCGGCCAGCATGGGCGTAATGATGTCGTCACCCCGGACCTGTGAACTCACTGTCGCCAAGGCGGAAGTCGGTGGGACGCCAGACTATGTCAATGGCGACAAGTCTTGGGTATCCCTACTGGACAGTGGCTCGCCAATGGAAGTTTTCCTTCCGCGCACTCGTCTGATCAATCGTCCCACTTCCTACGCGTTCAAGGAAGGCCAACTCACAGAGCTTAGCTACGAAAAGCCCAGCACCGTGGCCGCTGCTGTGGCATTGCCGGGAAAGATCATCGGCGGGCTATTCTCGGGGCTCGTCTCAGGCATTCAGGGTCCTGGTGGAGCCTATGGCGCGCAGGCCAAGTACCTCGACGCTCAAGCTGCAGTTTACACTTCTCAGGCCGCACTGATTAAGGCCAAGTCAGATGCCGATGAAGCCAAGAAGCCCAAGGTGGCTGCCGACGCTCCGACGCAATAGGACTAGCGCCTCGCCTTCCCTGCCGCCGCGATCAGCTTGTCCAGTTGATCAAGGCGCATCGTGCCTTCCGGGGCTTGGATGCCGTTGATCAGGAAGGTGGGGGTGCTGTTGATGCCTTTGTCGATGGCGACTTTGACGCGGGCGTTCAGGGCGTCGGCATAGAAGGGGTTTTCGAGGCAGGCATTGATCGCGGCTTCGTTCATGCCGAATTTTACGCCGAGCGCCAGCAGGGAGGTCCGCAGATCCTGAGTTTCATAGATCGTGGCTTGCCGATGGAAGAAATCGTCCACGACGGCGAAGTACTTGGTCGGCCCGGCGCAGCGGGCGACAATGAACCCGACGCCGGAAACATTTTCCGGCGGGGTCAGGAACTCGTGCAGGATGTAGCGCACCTTGCCGGTGTCGATGTACTTCTTCTTGAAGGCCGGGAAGACCTCGTTGTTGAAGTGCGCGCAGTGCACGCAGCTGAGCGAGGCATATTCTTCGACAACCACGCGGGCTTTCGGACTGCCCAGGCTGAGCGCATCTGACTTGGGCGCAGGGGCCGCTGAGGCGTGGGCTGCGGAGAGCAGCAGGGCGAGGCTGAGAAGGAAAGCGCGCAAGTTTGAAAACCTCATGGCAAAGCATCGCCACGAAGCTCTATGCGTTCCAGATGTCAACGCGATGGCGTTAGAACGGCCAGGGCCCGATCAGCGCAATGACCACGGTCGCGGCGAGGGCCATAAGGGCGAAAGTCACATGAGCCACGGCGGGTCTTTCTGAACGGTCCGTTGCAAGGATGCTCAGAATAGGCCCGCCTCAGACGTGTCGCATGACGCAGATGGACTATATGGCCATCGATAATCTGCTTATTTGTCGACGGTTTTTGCAACGACGGTGCCAACCGCAGCACCGGCAGCGGCACCGACGGGACCACCTAGGACGGCACCTGCTACGGCACCTGTGGCGGCGCGCTGTTCGGTGCCATGGCCGCAGCCAGCCAGCATAACCATTGACGCGATAAGGACGAGAGCTTGGCGCATGCGAAATCTCCTGAAGTCAAAAGCTTCACGGGACTAACGGCGTTGAGCGACAACGGTTCCCTGGCCCAACCTGACCGACAATCCACAGGGCCATTCATGCTGCACTGCAATATGTGCTTGCGAATCGATGGCCGACAGGTCATAAGCGGGCCAACTTCGCCGTAGCCTGTCCACCAACGTGTATCGGACAGGACCCGCCAGGAACCGCCGCCAGCAAGAGCAGGGGCGAGAAATGGCAACGATGACTGGGGACAATCTGTCCTCGCCACACGGGATATTTATCTTTGCTAGTCTTGACCCAAGCGAGCGCCGATAGGCGTGCGCTGATTAGCGCCGTTTTGATTGGTTCCGGGATCGGCCTGGGCCTGGGTGCCACCTATTTGGCTGGCGGCCTGGCGCGGACTGCCACCGATCACGCGCGGGCCTCACGCTTGGCCCTGGCCGCCTCAGGCGGTTTTTCTGAAGCCGTTTTGCAACGCGAGGCCGGGGATATGGACCCCGGCGTTCTGCGCGTCGCTCGAGCCCACGACCCGATTACGGTTGCCGGTTCGGCCGAACACGACCGCCAGACGACAATTCTCGCCGCCCGCCTAGAGCGCCGTGCTTCCAACGACCAGCCTATGACGAAGTCGTTTCTGCTGCGGGCTGCTTACGGCGGTTCAATAGCCGCTCCGTTCCACTTGGCGGGCGCGCTGGAAAGCTCACGTGAGCTCGAGTGTTTGACCCAGGCTGTCTATTTTGAAGCCCGTGGTGAAGGCGCATCAGGCCAGGCTGCTGTGGCGCAGGTGGTCTTGAACCGGGTCCGCAGCCCCGCCTTCCCTAAGACAGTGTGCGGTGTGGTATTCCAAGGTGCTGCGCGCGGTGTCGGATGTCAGTTCTCCTTTGCCTGTGATGGGTCGATGCGACGCGGGCGTGAGTACATCGCCTGGACCCGAGCCCAGTCGGTCGCCGATCGCGCACTGTCTGGAACAGTCATGGCCGCCGTGGGCCAGGCGACCCACTTCCACACGACAAGCGTTCAGCCGAGCTGGGGCCCCAATCTCCTGCGGGTCGCTCAGGTCGGGTTGCACGTGTTTTATCGCTTCGGACGAACCCCCTCATCGGCCTTTGCTCACACAGCGCCGGAGATGACGGCTCAACCGGTCTTTGCGTCCACAGAGCCGAATTTGCCGACAGAGTTGCGTTTGGCCTCCGCCCTGGTGGTCGAAGCTCCGGTCGATGCACCTGCAGCACTGCGTGGTCCTGTTGAGGTTGAGCCTGCTCCGGCCGTAAAAACCCCAACCAGCCAACTCAAGTCCGATGTCGGCCAACCTCCTGTGACCACCCCCTCCTAGTTCGCTTGCGCTTCCCCACAGACCGCGTGAAGCTAAACGCTGATTTGTAGGAGAACGGGCATGACCGAAGCTGTACGCCGGGAAGAACTTTCTCAGGGATTGCTCAGCTGTACCTATGCCGACCTGACGCCTATCCAGCGCAGCGTTATCGACCTGATCGTGACCGAGGCCCCCAGCGATCTTTCGCCAGCCTTGAAGGGTGATGATCGTAGTTTCGGCCAGCGACTGGCCGACAATGTCGCGGCTGTTGGCGGGTCGTGGAACTTTATCATTGGGTTTGGGGTGGCCTTGGCCCTGTGGATCGGGTGGAACCTAATATTCCGGGGCGGTAGTCTGAATTTCGACCCCTATCCCTTCATCTTTCTCAATCTGATGCTCAGCATGCTGGCGGCGATCCAGGCCCCGGTGATCATGATGAGCCAAAACCGCGCGGCTGCCCACGACCGCAAGGCGGCTGAGCACGACTATGTGGTCAATCTGCGCGCCGAGCTTGAGATCCTGCATCTGCATGACAAACTCGATGCTATGCGTGACGAGCAGATCGTCAAGGTATTGGCCAGGCAGGAAGAGACCCTTGAGCTGCTGAGGGCTCAGGTCGCGGCTTTGGCGGCGAAGGGTTAGGCCCGCGCAGACCTTCTCAGGGCCTGAGGGGGTTGACCGAAGGCGCGCAAGAAGGCGCGGCGCATACGCTCCGGATCGCCGAAGCCGACCTGCTCTGCCACGCGGTCGATGGAGTCATTTGAGGCTTCAACCCGCTCGCGAGCGGTTTCCAGACGTAAGCGTTCCACCGCCTTGGCGGGTGTCATACCCGTCTCGGCAGCAAAGGCGCGGGCGAAATGACGGGGGCTCATGGCGGACTGACCGGCCAATTGCTCCACGGTGAGCGGCAGGCTGAGATGGGCACGCATCCAGCCCAGCAAACTGGCAAAACGCCCCTGTTGCCCGCCCATCTCCAAGAGCGCCGAGAACTGCGACTGGCCGCCCGGGCGGCGGTGATAGACCACCAATTGTTGGGCGGTGCTGCGGGATATCTCCTCGCCCAAATCATCGGCGATCATGGCCAGCGACATATCAATCCCAGCGGTGATCCCTGCCGAGGTCCAAGTTTCGCCTTCGCGCACAAAGATGCGGTCGGGCTCCAGAGTGACTTGAGGATATCGTTTGGCGAAGTCGGCGGACCGCTGCCAGTGGGTGGTGGCACGCTTGCCGTCGAGCAGCCCAACCTCGGCCAGAATATAGGCCCCCGAACAGATACTGGCGGTGCGACGCGCCTTGGCAGAAGCCGCTTGAATCCAGGCCTTGGTCTCTGGGTCGTTCGCGGCAACCCGCGTGCCGTCCCCGCCTGCGACGATCACAGTGTCAAAGGGGCCATCATGCAGAGGATCGGCCATCATCGAGACACCGGCCGAACTGCTCACCCGGCCCGGTTCAGCGGCCATGACCGTGATGTCATAGGTTCCCGGCGCAAACCGTCCGGCAATCTCGAAGGCCGAGATCGGGCCTGCGGCGTCCAGGAGCTGAAAGTCCGGAAAGATCAGCAGGGCGAGTGAACGACGCATGGCGGTTTTCGAGGGAAGAATGTCATTTCAGACAAACGCTAGACCTGAGACTGTGCGGCGTCAAATCTTGGAAGGAGTCACCCATGGCCGACCTCAGCATCGTTATTCCACTCTATCCGCAGGTGACGCATCTGGATTTCACCGGCCCGCATCAGGTGTTGGCGCGCTTGCCCGGCACCACCCTGACCGTCGCCTCGATGGGCGGTAAAGACATCGACGCCGACGGCCTGACCTTCACCGGCCTCGCGGACCTGACCAAGGTTGCAGCCTGCGACGTGATTTGCATACCAGGTGGGTTTGGTACGACGGACGCCATGCTGGATCGCGACTTCATGGCCGAAATTACCCGTCTGGCCTCGGGTGCAAAGTATCTGACCAGCGTCTGCACGGGGTCTTTGATCCTGGCCGCGACCGGCCTGATCCGTGGCAAGCGCGCCGGGTGCCATTGGCAATGGCGCGAACTGCTGACCCCGTTTGGCGTGATCATCGACGAGGCGCGGGTGGTACGCGACGGCAATGTGATCACCGGCGGCGGCGTCACGGCGGGGCTGGACTTTGCCTTCACCCTGGCCGCCGAACTGGCGGGCGAAGACGTTGCGCAGTCTATTCAGCTGGGGCTGGAATATTCCCCCGCGCCACCGTTCAATTCAGGGCGACCGGAAACAGCTCCTGCCTACATCCTGGCCGGTGCCCGCAAGCGGTTCGACGGCATGGTGGCCGACCGGATGGCAGCAGCCACGGAAGCAGCACGGCGGGTGGGGTCATGAGGATCGCAGCGAGTTTAGTTATCGCGCTTTCCTTGCTGGCGACGGCGGTCAGCGCGCGGCCCCTGGTGGTCATCCTGGCCGACCCTTCCGGGACGGAGACGACCGACCTGATCGCGCCCTATGCCATCTTGATGGAATCGGGTGCCGTGGATGTCGAGATCGTCTCGCCGACCTTGGATCCTGTGCCGCTGATGCCGGGTGTGGCTTGGGTTAAGCCGCAGGCCAGCCGCGCGAGCTTTGACCGCGCCCACCCGGGCGGAGTCGACATGGTCATCGTACCCTTTATGATGAACATGAAAGACCCGGCGCGAGCGGCATGGCTGCGCGGCCAGGCCAAGCATGGGGCACGGATCGTTTCGATCTGTGCGGGCGCTGAGGCCTTGGCCTATGCGGGCTTGCTGGAAGGGCGTCAGGCAACCAGCCACTGGTTGTCTATCAAGGGGTTGGCCAAGTCCTATCCTCTTGTGACCTGGCGACGCGACGCCCGCTGGGTGACGGACGGCAAGATCACCACCTCGGCGGGGGTAAGTGCCTCCATCCCAACGACGCTCCACTTGTTAGAGGAGTTGGCCGGTGCCCCGGTCATGCGCGCGACGGCGATGAGGTTGGGGCTGGAGGTGCCGAGCCCGGCCCACAATGGTGCGGCTTTCAAGCTGGACGTTCCGGGCTATGCCTTAGTGGCGTCGAACTTTCTGGCGTTTTGGAAACACCAGACCGTTGCGGTGCCGATCTCAGATGGCTTTGACGATCTCGCCTTTGCGGCGTCTCTCGACGGTTGGTCGCGGACCTATCGGTCGAAGGCCTGGGCGGCGGCCAGAGGCGGAACGGCGACCTCGCGGCATGGATTGGTAGTTCTAACGTCACCTCAGGACCGAGAGGCACGTACAGTCGCACCTACCAAGGGCGAACCAGAACAGGCCGTCCTTGCGGCGATCGCAGCGGCCTATGGTGCAGATACCGCGCGCTTTGTGGCGCTTCAGGTTGAGCATCCGTCAGCCTTGACAAGGGCGCGGTAGGGCACCTTCGGATGAGCCAAGAGCTTACTCGTCTAACTCGATTGTAACTCGACATTCAGACCGGCAGTCTGTCTCGTGCCGACCTGCCGCGGATGATTGAAAAGGGTTCAACATGGCCATTTCGCCCAAGCCAGCTCTTGAAGCCTATCGGCCGCCGACGGCCATCAAGCTCGCCTTGTTATGGGCAGCCCTGATGTTTCTCTACATCTATAACGACTATTTCAGCCTCTATGTGCCGGGCACGATCGCCGACATGACGGCGGGACGATTGGGACCGCTTGGCCACGCCTCGCCGCAGGTGCTTGTCGGCGTGTCGATGATGCTGGCGATCCCATCGTTGATGATCTTCCTCTCCGTCGCCCTGCCACCGGTGGTTAGCCGTTGGTTGAACGTCGTGCTGGGCCTTGCCTATACCGGGATTGAGGGGATGACCTTTCAGGGGCCACTATTTTATCAAATCGTCGTCGGGTTCGAGATTGTCTTGACCCTTTTGGTGGTGTGGTACGCGGTGAAGTGGCCTCGGAACGCGGGTTAGAGCGCCGAGTTGGGATACCAGCGTCGGCGATGGGGGTGCGGTTGTCGGTGACGGCGGGCTAGAGCCGACCCGCGGCAATCGCCTTAGCCAGCTCAGCATTCACCCGCGTCTGCCAACCTGGTCCGCTGGCCCGCAGGTGCTGAGCGACGTTGGCATCGATCCTGATCTTGACCTCCGCCTTGGGGGCCATGGACTTGGGTCGCCCGCGCCGCGCCTTGACCATAAAGGCCTCACCCAACACCTCTGCCGCCGGACGCGCGGCGGCGAACATGGCGTCGGTCCATTCCGGGTTCTCGTCGTCGATCAGTTCAGGATTTGGCTTGGTCATATTTCCGGCCCTCCCGGCTATTGGCTTTGCGAAAGCTGATGACGCGAACGCCCTCAGCTGTGGGTGTGAAAACCACGACATGCAGTCGAGCTCCGATCATGCCCAAGGCCAGAAACCGGGGCTCCGGATAGGCCTTGCGCGTATCGGGCAGGACAACAGCCGTCGGCCATTCAAACCGGGCCACTAGCGAAAACGGCAAACCGCGCCGGGCGACATTCCCGTTGCTCTTGGCGGGGTCGAATTCGATCTCCACCAATTAGATGTGCACCCATTAAATAAATTGTGCAAGGACCAGATCAAATTATGTGTTTCCATTACCCGCCTTATGCAGCCGCATTATACTTCGCTATTTCCGACTTGAGCGGCCCTCTGGAACGCCACGCCTAGATCTGCCAGATTACCCCGATGACCACCGACAGCATCAATGAGATCGCCACCCTGAAGATCGAGTTGCTCGACACCGACCCGTTGATCTGGCGACAGGTCGAGGTGCCGACATCGATTACCCTTGAGGGTCTGCATAACGTCGTTCAGGCTGCTATGGGTTGGTATTCCCAACACCTGTGGGAATTGCGCTTAGGCGAACAGCGTTATGGGGAGCCCTTGCCGGGAGGTGACTGGGGTGGACCTCCGGTCCTCAGGGCTGACAAGGTCCGGCTACGCGAGATAATCAAGCCCCGGAAGACGATCCTCGACTACATCTACGACTTTGGTGATAGCTGGGAACATCGGCTCACCCTCACCGACATCCGTCAGGGAGATCCTGAGGTGGAGTATCCGCGCTACATCGCTGGCGAACGCGCCGCACCGCCCGAGGATTGCGGCGGCATACCGGGATTTTACCAGGCTCTCGAAGTTCTGGCCGATACCAAGCACCCCGACTATGCCGAACTCCTTGACTGGTTCGACGACTACGACCCCGACATTGTCGATGAGGAGGTTCTCAAGATCGCGCTTAGCCGCATTGCCCGCCGACGGAATGCGGCCAGGGCGACCTTCGCCAAGAAATTCAAAACCTGAAGTGCGGGCTCCGATAGGCGCTAAATCGCATCCAGCCCGATATCCAGTACCGGGGCGGAGTGGGTTAGGGCACCTACGCTGATCACCTGGACGCCCGTCTCGGCGATGGCCCTTACCGTGGTGAGGTTGACGCCGCCGGAGGCTTCTATGGTAACACGACCGGCGGTGAGGTCTACGGCGCGGCGGAGGTCTTCGAGGCTAAAGTTGTCGAGCATGATGACGTCGGGGGTGTGGAGCAACGCTTCGGCGAGTTGGTCCAAGCTATCGACTTCGACCTCTATCTTGGTGAGGTGGCCGGCGTGGGCGCGGGCGCGGCGTAGCGCTTCGCCGACGCCGCCGCTGGCGACCACGTGGTTGTCTTTGATCAGGATGGCGTCGTCTAGGCCGAAGCGGTGATTGACGCCGCCGCCGCAGCGGACGGCGTATTTCTCCAGGGCGCGAAGGCCGGGCGTGGTTTTGCGGGTGTCGACGATGCGGGCCCCCGTGCCGACGACGGCGTCCACATAGGCCCGCGTCAGGGTGGCGATGCCGGAGAGGCGGCCCATCAGGTTTAGCGCGGTGCGCTCGGCCGACAGTAGGGCCCGCGCATTGGCACTGACGAAGGCAGCAGCTTGGCCAGGAGCCATCAGGTCACCGTCAGCGGCGCGGGGCTCGAACCGGGCGTCAGGGTCTAGGGCCAGGATGGCGAGGCGTGCGCAGTCTAGTCCAGCCAGCACGCCGGGCTGGCGCACGGCGAACACAGCGTTAAGCCGGGCATCGGCTGCGATGCAGGCCTGGGCGGTGATATCACCGGCGCGACCAAGATCTTCGGCCAACGCCATACGGACGATGGGCTCAATCAGCAGATCGGGGAGGGGCGCGATCATCTCAGGCGGCTTGGCGGAGCGCTGGGGCAAGGGTGACGAAAGTTCGGGTGGGGTTTGTGGCAGCGATGCCGTCGGACCGGAAGTGAGCACCCAGACTCTCGCGGCGGGCCAAGGCTGCGTCGGCGACCAGCCGTGCGGCGA
>JANPNB010000515.1:0-3544 GCA_031427275.1 Alphaproteobacteria bacterium
AGGGTCTTGCTGGTGGCGAGGCTCATGGTGTTCTCCCAAGTTTGAGGCAGGTTGTCTGAGAGTGGCTTAGCGTGCCCAGAGAAATAGACCCAATCAAAATATTCTATGCCATCCATAGATTGGATCGATATCTTGACGCGCGCCGTGCGAAATGCGGACTTGGCACATGCAAGTGACGCTTCGCGCCAACCTCTATCGTGATCCACAGGCCTATCACCGCGAGCGTGAGGCGGTGTTCGCTGCGGGTTGGCAGTTTCTGGCGCACGAGACAGAAGTGCCCCAGTCCGGAGACTATTTCGCGGGCGATGTCGCGGGCTGGCCTGTCCTGGCGGTGCGGCATGCAGACGGGGTGCTGCGCGGTTTCCACAATGTCTGTCGCCACCGCGCCGGGCCTTTGGCCTTGGACGGCGCGGGGCATTGCGGACAGGAGCTGACCTGTAAATATCACGGGTGGCGTTATGCTTTGGACGGCCGGTTGCGCAGCGCCCAAGACTTTGGCGTGGCTGAAGGTTTCGATCCACGGGAGTTTGGTCTTTTTCCCGTGGCCTTGGAGATTTGGCAGGGCTTTATCTTCGTCAATTTGGATCAGAAAGCCGGGCCGCTTTCGGAGCTGGTCGCGCCACTTTCGGCGCATTTTGAAGCGCACGGCGTCAGGGTGGCACCGGCCACTTTGCGGCGCAGTCACCTGCTCAACTGCAACTGGAAGACCTATGTCGAGAACTATCTGGAGGGCTATCACATCCCGGTGGTCCATCCCCGTTTGGCCAGTGAGGTGGACGGTGCCAACTACCGGGTCCGGATGGACGGTTGCGTGGCCATCCACCAGGTGCCGACATTGAGCGGGATAAATGACGGACTGTGGGCCTGGCTGTGGCCCAATCTGGCCTTCAACGTCTATCGCTACGGCCTGATGGTCGAGCATATGCAGCCGGTGGGCCATGACCGCACCCGGCTGGACTATCTCTATTTCTATGACCCGGAGGTCACCGACATGACCGCCGTGCTGGCGGCATCCGACGAGCTGACGGCCGAGGATAAGTTCATCTGCGAGGCGGTGCAGCGCAATCTCGACGCCGGGGTCTATGACACCGGCGTGCTGTCACCGCGACATGAAGACGGGGTGGCTTGGTTTCAGGATCGCATCGCAAAGGTTCATGTATGAGCGCGCCTATATTGACCTCACCACGGCTCGGGCTGTTGGGGGCAATTGCCTTGACCGGCAGCACCATGATTGGGTCGGGGATTTATCTATTGCCGGCTGTTCTGGGGGCAGTGGGATCGATCGGGCTATTGTCTTGGCTGGTTGCCGCAGCCGGGGCGATCATGCTGGCTCTGGTGTTCGGCACATTAGGCGTTCTACGCCCCGACGCCGGCGGCGTGGTAGCCTATGCGAGCGATGCGCTGCACCCCGCATTGGGTCACATCAGCTGGTTCGTCTATTGGCTGGGGAGTTGGGTTTCCGCCGCGGCCGTCGCGGTCGGGCTGGTGGGATACATGGCATATTTTGTGCCGATACTGAGAGCACCGACGCCTGCTCTGATCGGCAGCATTGGCGTCGTAGTCCTCCTGTCAGTCGCCAATATGGTCGGCCCCAGGCTTGTCGCGCGGATCGGCGGCGCAACACTTCTGGTGGGGCTGTTTCCCGTTCTGCTGGCGATTGGCGTTGGCCTTGCGGCCTTCGATGGCGATCTGTTCCAGGCCTCGTGGAATGTGTCAGGCAAACCTGATGGTGTGGCTCTGAGCACGACTGTGACTTCAGTGTTCTTCGCATTCCTGGGACTGGAATGTGCCAATGTCGCTGCCCGAGTGATCGACAACCCGCGCCGGAACCTGCCGATTGCGGCCGTGGGCGGGGTGCTGGTGGCCGGGTCCATCTATATTGCGGCCTCGTGGGCAATAATGGGTCTGTTGCCTGCCCAAAAGTTGGCCGTGTCTACGGCCCCGTTCGCCGATGCCATTGTTCCTCTGATTGGCGTGCTGGCGGGGGGTTTGGTCGCAGCTTGCGCCCTTGCCAAGGTCACGGGCACTCTGGGTTCGACGATCCTGATTACGGCAGAGTCTCAGCGATCAGGGGTTTTGGCTGGGTTCATGCCGCGCTGGCTGACCGAGCCCACGGGACACAAAGCCCCCATAAGAGAGATTGTTCTGACCGCCCTACTAACCTGTACCGCGATTTGGGCCAGCGCATCGCCAACCCTGGGCGGGCAGTTCCTGATCCTGATCAATGTGACGGTGATTTTGTCGATGATCTTCTATCTACTTTGTGCGCTTAGCTTGTTTCGAATGTCAGGGGAAATCGCCAAGCCGATCCAAAGATTCGCGACGCGCGGTATCGCCCTACTGGCAGCCGGCTTTTGCATTTGGGTGATGGCGACGGCAGATGCCGGACTGCGGCAACCGGCCCTGGCCGTGATCGTGGCCAGTCTCGTCCTCTGGATCGCGGGGACAGTCTTAGCGCGCTTCAAGACCCAGACGCCGCCATCCACACCCCTAGGGTGACAAATAGCGCGACCCACAGGATCACCCGCCAGGCCGTCCATATCCGGGGCGGCGGCGCAGGTTTATCCTCATAATGAAGATAGAAGCGCGGCATGAGTCCATAATGCGCGCTCTAGGGTAATGTTTCGTTAAGACGGCTTAATAGTCCGTGATACTCTTCGGCATTAGGATTGCTTGACGACGGAACTGAGCCAGACTCGCTCGGACCCGATATTTTGCGAGCTCCGGCACAGTTTCGCGCGGCCAACCCGTTAAGTCCGAAGATGCAATCCCGAGACTCGACTGAGTATGAATAATGGGAATTCTCGAGCGCGGCGTTGAACTTCCGATTTGGTTGATCTCAACCTCCATACTCACCACGAGCGACAACAACTACTTGCTGGCCAAACGGCTGCGGCGTGGGTGATGTATGGAGAGGCACTGCAAATCAGTACAATTTCCCGTCTCGGCCCCTTCGGGTCTCAAATTTTCGCTCAACCCTTTGCTCAAAGGGAAAAATCCATGGCTTGTAGGTCACGAATACTGAGAATGAGAGGAATTTGGGGGGAGCAGAAGTGAATTCGGTAAGGGCCGGAAATTCATCGAGGCTAACAGTCCATCTTTCATCGCTCACTAAGGTCCGGTTCGGATAGGGTCGAAATGGCAACCGAGTACCGTACAAAGAATCTTTGCAGCCCCGGTCTTTGGCATCTTCGGAAATCAGAGAAATGGAAGTTCTTGCTGCGTTTCCTTCGAAAATCAGATGGCAAACTCCAATAGTCGCCTTAACATCGCTGAGGCGTACTGGTCCCGCATTGACAATGTCGAAGGCAATGGTCGAATTCTGCAGAGGATCAATTTCACTCTGGTGCTCGATGTTTACTCTGGGAAGAAGTGTCACTACGCCTGAAAGCACGGCAATCAACCCAAAGATTCCTGAAATAGGATTTTTGATTGTGTCCGGTAAATTCAAGGTCCAGCGCAACAATACTTCTCTCAGGCGGGATCGCGGAGACCGCAACGGCGGCACAATTGGTATCCGTGATGGCGTCCGTTTGCGTTTTCG
>JANPNB010000516.1:0-15382 GCA_031427275.1 Alphaproteobacteria bacterium
CGGCTGAGCGGAAAACAGCAATGGCTCGGGTGGTGCTATAGTCCAGGCCGCAAACACTGATCGAAGCTGCAATCATCAGGATGGTGGTGCCGAGCACCCAAACACCAGACCCTGTTGCGCCAAATTGACGCGCAATCAGAATGGTCACGCCAAAGCCAATTCCCGCCGTAGTAAGCTTGCTGGCGAGCGAAGTGATGGACCCGATTAAGGCACCCCGGAGATGGCCCTCGGTCAATCGGCGCAAAAGCGATCGCATGTACTTAGTTCACTCGCTCTATGCTGGTCATGACGCCCATCTAGTGCAGCCATTCGGTCCCCGGCACCTTGCAGCAAAATTCTCCTGAACCGATGAAGAATTGCAAAACGCCCCCGGCATTGCCGGTGAAGATGCCCATATTGAGCAGGGATTCAAAAAAATCTGGAACCAGCTAAGCTCCCAGGCGTTTGAGGCGTCAGGAAAATTTCGACATGGCTTTATTAGGGTTCTGAATTTGAGTATCCGTGCCGTGTCCGAGTCTCCATGCTATCGTGCATCAAAATGAGCCAAGTAAAGCTCTTATGGTGAACGTCACTTAACCATTTCGCTTAAGTGCGAATAAAAGCAACGTACTGCATCTTCATCCAGACAAAGGGCGAAAACAGACGCCGGGGGGCGATAACGGTCTTTCAATTCTCCAGATTTCTCTCTGGTTGGTTGAGACCACAGCCCCCTGACCAATGTTCCCAAAGGATGAGGTTTTTCGATGACGACGATCACCGTAAACAACGCTGCTCAATTGACGAGCGCCCTACAGACCGTTCGCGGAGGCGACACGATCAATCTTGCGGGCGGTAACTACGGCGACTTCTACATTAATAAGAGTTTTGCCAGCGACATCACGATTAAGTCTCTGAGTTCAAGCGCTCCGGCTAGCTTTCACTCCCTGAACATCACATCGAGTTCGCACCTAAAGATCGACGGCGTTTTGGTCAACTTCACCCCGACAGCATCGACCCTGGCTTTCTCGCCTGCCGTGACGATTTCGGACTCAAGCTTCATCACTTTCGCCAACAGCGCGATCAAGGCGGGTGCCGCCATCAACGGTGTTAGTCCCAGTGCGACCGTCATGGATGCGACGCAGAACATCCTCGGGTTCCCGACCGGTTACGGTATGAGTATCGCTAGGTCGACCAACGTGGTCGTCAATCACAATGATATTTCGCAGGTCCATAAGGGCATCGTCCTGAATGGAGCCAGCAACACGACGATTTCGAACAATGATATTCATGACATCCGGACCAGCGGCATCGTTGGAACGGGTGACAAGTTGACGATCGACGGCAACCACATCCACGATTCGAACCCATGGAAATGGGGATCGGGGGATCACGCTGACTTCCTGGCGCTCTGGACCACCGCCGGTCGCGTAGGCCCAAGCACCGACATCAAGATCACAAATAACCTGTTTGAACAGGGCAAGGGCACTGCAGTGCTTGGCATGTGGATGCAAGGCGGTGCAGCGGGCTTCAGCAACGTGACAATATCTGGAAACGCGTTCCTGGACGGCAATTTCCAAGGCATCAGTCTTTTCGATGTTGCCAATTCTAAGGTTGACCACAACGTTTTGCTACAGACCTCAGGTGACTCCAAGGCAGCACCCGGGATTCTGCTGGCCGGTGGCGTGAAGAATGTGACCGTCAGCGACAATATCGCCGGCTCAGTCAATGACAGGTCCACGAGCACCGGAGCGGCGGCCAATGTCATCGGCTCCAATCAACTGGTGCAACGCTTCGACCTAGGCAAAGCAGGCTTCTATGGAGACGACCTCGTTTCTAAAGTCGCCTCAACTCTCGATTTGACGTCCTTCTACAGTGTCACATTGAGTGGTCTCACGCCTTCGGCCATTGCTGCGGCCGCCGCTAAGGCGCTGGCTGTCGAAGCAACTGCGCCTGCGGGACTTAACGGAGCCGGGATTGTTGTCGTGGGCGATTGGACCGGTAGTCGCCTTGTCGGGACAGCGGGCAACGACACCATCACTGGCAAAGTGTCCGTAGACACCCTCGTTGGCGGCGCTGGCAATGACACCTACATCGTCTCTAGCACCGCCACAGTGATTATCGAGAAGGCATTGAGCGGGACAGATACGGTTATTGCCAAGGGCGACTACACGCTCAAGGACAACCTTGAAAATCTGACCATTAGTCCGGGTACGGTCAACGGATGGGTCGCAATTGGAAACTCTGCGAACAATGTGATCAAAGGAAATCTAGGCGACAATTACATTGATGGTGGGGCTGGTGCCGACACGCTCTTTGGTGATGCTGGTAAGGACGTTCTGAATGGTGGCATTGGAAACGATCGCCTAACCGGGGGTACGGGTCTCGATGTCTTCAAATTCGAGCGCGGCGGCGGCAAGGATGTTGTCACGGATTTCAACAAAGTCGATCACGATGCCATCGATATCTCTAGCTTCTTGAAGGCCGGATTGAAGGCGGTCCTGACAGATGTTGGCTACGATGTCTCGATCAGCTTCTCTACGGGCGACTCGATTGTCCTAACTGGCGTTCACGCCAAGGATCTGATCGCCACGACCACCGGATTCACGATCTAATTCGCGCCCTGCAATAAACCCTCGTCAGTCGAGCACTCGGTCTCACACAGACTGAGTGCTTGATTCACGTCTGCAGATAGGTCTGATCAGGTTCTCGGTAAACTGTCCTTAGCGCGCCAATCTCCATGACGAGTTCACTACCCTCGAAGTCCGAAGTGACCCCCCAGTCGCAGTTCCACATTTTCGTGCGCGATGACGACATTGGTGAGCTGACCGATGAGGTGCGGCTTTTTGTTGAGATGTTTGCCGATCATGGGGTCCCTGTCAGTTACCAGGTGATCCCGGCGCGGTTCACACCCCAGTGCGCCGATTACCTTCTCGAGAAGGCGGAGCAACATCCAAGTTTGATTGAAATCGGTCAGCACGGCTTGCGGCACGAAATGCTGCTCGGCGGCAAACAGTTAAAGCGTGAGTATGGTCCTGAAGTCAGTCTCGCTGACCAGACGAAAAGCGTTCAGGAGGGCCTAGACGCCTTGAAGGAACGGCTTGGCGGGCGCGTTCCAGTCGTCGTTTTCACGCCGCCCCAGCACAAATTCGATCGAAACACTCTGCAAGCGGTTGCCGTAGCTGGACACAAAGTATTTTCCGCAGCTTCTTATCCGACGCTACACCATCAGACAGCCTACCAAATTGGCCGTTGGCTAGGTTTGAGTAGCGTCCGACACCACGGAATATCCCATCACGGTCACCGTCGACCGGAAGTCGAGCTGTGTGAAATCTCGATATCCGTTGCGGTCGATGACGGCAGGACAATTCGATGCCCTGCCAAGGGCTTAGCCCGTAAAATCGAAAAGGCCCGTGAACACACCAAGCAGGTCGGTCTGATGTTTCATCACGCCGTCTATTCGGGGCCAACCCAACGCGCTGAGTTGGCCGCCATCGTAAAGCAGCTGACAAACTACCCTTTAGAGACCTTTTCCAAACTTAGCGATTTAGCCGCACTTTGATGACGAACTGTCCGACTAGGTTTCGGACGCCCACTGCGCCAATAACGATTTCAGATGTTCAATGAGTTCTGAAGGGTCGCTCGTTGCGGGAACCGGCGGCTTGCCACGCACCTCGATCAGCGCGGCCGCCAATTCATCGGCAGTGTTTGCCACGCAGATCAGGCCGCGTTCAGCGAAGGCTTGCGTGATCTCTGACTGGTGATTGTCATAAACCTCGCCCTTCTCGAATAGTCGAGGTACCGCGACGATCCGGCATCCCTGTCGAAGCGCTGTAATCAGGGAGCCCGAGCCGCCATGACAGACAACGATGTCGGCCTCCTTTAGCGTGGTCTGTATTTCATCAAAGGTAAGTGTCTCCACCGTTTCGATACCCTCGGGCACCACGCCTCCCACACCTGTCTGGATCAGCAGATCTTCTGAAATTAGGCCACGTCGCTTCAGGTCGGCGACCATATCTACCATGCGATCAAACGGTAGAATTGCCCCCACCGTGGCAAACATGAAGTGCCGTTTGGTCGGCGGTGCTATCTCCAATAGTTTCAACGGGTCGAACACCGCAGCGTCAGGCCAGTATTTGGCTAGGCCTGCCGATTGGACGACCTTTTTGTGGGCCAAGCGCGCCGTCAAACGTCCAAACACTGAGGGTTTGTCGAAGCGTGCAAAAGACTCAACGACGACAATTTTCGCACCAAGTAGTCTGGCCCAGACTAGAGGGAAGAAAACAGCACCCGCCCCCGTGCTTATCAACACATCGGGCCTTTCGCGCCAAACGATTA
Organism: Alphaproteobacteria bacterium; assembly: GCA_031427275.1. GTDB lineage: Bacteria > Pseudomonadota > Alphaproteobacteria > Caulobacterales > Caulobacteraceae > Phenylobacterium. The sequence goes on from JANPNB010000516.1 coordinate 4,315, forward strand.
GAGCCGATAGAAAGAGACTCCGGATGCCGGCGAGGGCCATCTTCACCGGGGCCCCGAGGCGTGCCTGACCAAGTGCGAAGTGCGGTAGGTAGTAGACTCGATGCTTCTCAGAAATGCTTCTAGAAAGCGCTGTATCCTCGCTCACGAAGAAGCAATGGTGTCCGGCCACAGCGGGCTCGAGATCGAACAATTGACGCAGGTGTCCACCGCCTGATCCGGCGAGACAGACATTCAACCGCCGCTCGCTAGCCGCCTTCGAGCTCGACTTAACCTTTGTCAGCGAAATTTTTTTGTCAGTGTCAGTCGACAAGGGAGCCCCAGAATCCAAAAATATCGGTTATTCGCCACTGTTTGATAATCTTCTTAATGTCCTATTGCCGGACATATCTGTGGCGTGGCGTATAAGCCCTGCCTGCCACCGAATGCGGATGGAATTGAGATGGCGATGTTATCAATATCACCATCTTGATTTGATAAGTCTGGCGAGCTTAACGGGGTTTTGTGGTCGAGATAGTGAAGACGTTGAAATATGTATTTCTAGAGTTGCAGGTCATACCTCGCAGCCTGTTGAAGCATGACCCTAGTGCTCAAAACCTTGATAGAGTGACCTATGGGCGAGGTTAGCCTGAAGAAAAGGATCAAGATCGGTCTGCTTTGGCACTCGGCCAGCTCAGCCAATCTCGGCGTCGGAGCGCTCACGATTGCCAACCTAGCGATTGCTCGCGAGATTGCTGCTGAGCTTGATTTGGATCCTGAGTTCCTCATCATCGGAATGCGCGACGGAAGCGCCAACTATATATCGCGTGACCACGTCCGGAGCTACGTTGTTGACACCCTCTCACTGGTCAATCCAACTGGAGTCTGGTCGGCGATTAGGTCCCAGGATTGTCTGCTGGACATCGGGGCGGGCGACAGCTTCGCTCAAATCTATGGCTTGAAGCGGTTTCTGTATCTTTGGCTGACCAAGCTGATGGCCAACGTCAGCAAGATTCCATTGTTATTGTCGCCCCAGACGATTGGCCCTTTCACCAGTCCTTTCTATCGGGCCCTTGCCCGCATCGTATTGGAACCCGTCAGCGCCGTCGTGGCACGCGATCCGGTTTCCCTTGGTTTTCTCTCTGAGATTGCGCCAAAAGCGCATGGCGTCCTATCGGTCGATGTCGCCTTCGCATTGCCCTACGTGGACAACTCCAGCCTCCGCAATGGCAAAAAGATCAGGGTTGGCGTCAACGTTTCTGGCCTGCTCTTCAACGCAGCGGTGTCGGGTGGCAATCGGTTTGGGTTAGACATCGACTATGCCAAATTGATGCGCCGCTATATTGGCTCACTTATGGCGCGGGATGATGCTGAGGTACACCTCATCTCCCATGTGCCCTCGGGCTGGGGCCACGATGACGACTCAGTTTTGGCTGATGCTCTGGCTCTAGAATTTCCCGGCGTTGTACGCGCTCCCGACTTTACCGGGCCTTCGGAAGCCAAGTCCTACATATCGGGGATGGACTTTGTAGTTGCCGGCCGCATGCACGCCTGTATCGCCGCGTTCTCCACTGGAGTGCCGGTTGTACCAATTGCTTATAGTCGCAAATTCAGTGGCCTGTTTGGCATGCTGGACTATCCTTGGATGGTGCCAGTCAACGGCTTTGGTGATGATGGAGCGTTCGCCTTCTTAAATGACTGTATGGAGCGCCGGTCAGAACTGGCGGCTGCAACTCGCCAGGGTATGACAAAGGTGCAGGCGCTATTGGACGCTTACCGGGTTGAGGTGCGCAAGGTCATGCGTCTGGCGGTAGCGCCCCGGTGATTGTCGGACGGTCCCCCACGGTTGACCGGGTCCTGGACGGTCAACTTTGCACGGGATGTGGCCTCTGTGCCTCAGTCTCGAATGGCACCATCACGATGGACGATGCAGATGGGTACCATCGCCCAGTGCAGATAGCGGTTCTAACCGATGCTGCCGAAGCCATAATAGCCAATGCGTGCCCCGGTGTGGTTGTCGAGCCTTGGCAAGAGAGCGCGACGGCGAGTCCCTATTGGGGCCCCGCAAACTTTATTGGTGTCGGTCACGCCCAGGATACCGAAATACGGTTTCGTGGATCCTCCGGAGGTGTGATTACTGCGGTAGCATCGTTTGCTTTGCGTAGCGGCCTCGTTGATCGGGTTTTGCATGTCCAAGCTGACCCCGCCAATCCGACCGGCAATACTACGGTTTGCTCGCGATCCGACGCCGATATCATTAATGGAGCAGGATCGCGCTATGCCGCCTCCTCACCCCTTGCCGACATTGAGTCCTGGCTGGCTGAGGGTGGTTCATTCGCATTTATCGGTAAACCATGCGACGTCTCTGCATTGCGCCGACTGGCCCGAATGGACCCACGCATCGACCGCCACATTCCGTTGATGCTGGCCTTTTTCTGCGCGGGCGTGCCCAATCGAAGGGGCGCTGAGAACGTCGTTAAGGCCATGGGTCTGGATTTTGATAGGTTGGCATCCTTCCGTTATCGAGGGCATGGCTGGCCAGGTAACGCCGCCGCTGCGACGCAAGATGGCCGTGTCGCCGAGATGAGCTACGGCGAGAGCTGGGGCAGATACCTTGCCAAGGAAGTTCAGTTTCGATGCAAGATATGTCCCGATGCCGTCGGCGGATCAGCAGACATTTCTTGCGCGGACGCATGGTACGGCGATAATCGGGGCTATCCGGCCTTCGACGAGAAGGACGGGCGCAGCCTGATCATGTCGCGAACCGAGCGGGGCCGAAGGATCCTGGATCTCGCACTGGCTGATGGCGCGCTCGCGATTGAGCCCCTTCTGGTCGGCGAAATCGACAAGATGCAACCATCCCAAGCCCTGAGAAAGCAGCTGGTCAGCTCGCGACTGGCGGCGATGCGCGTCGCATTCAAGCCCAACCTAAAGGTTCAGGGAACCATGACCGAGGTCGCTGCAGCGCAAGCCCAGCCGGTGGTGAAGATTCGCAACTTCCTTGGCACGTTGCGTCGGATCCTGACCTCGCGGCGCTAGGCACCAGCTCTAGCTTTCCGCAAGAACGCTGGATGGATTAGATTTTCGCGTGCGTAACGTCTCTGCTGACGTTATCTCTCCGTTAGGTTGCCGCGTCTAATTACACCGAGGTTGAGGGGCTAAATGATGGTCAATGAACGGTTCGCATTCAGCGCTCTGCTTGCTTTGGCGGCGGCGTCTTCGTCGGCCATGGCCGCGACGCCCGCTCCACCTCAAGTCGATAAGCTCTCTATCGAGGTGAATGCGCGTGTACAGCATGATACCAATGTTTCGGGGGTGAGCATCGCTGAATCCAAGAACCGATTGGTTAGGCCTGATGACACAACGTTTACGCCGTCCGTAAGCCTTAGCGTGAACCTGCCAGTTAGTCGGCAAACGGTCTTCTTCCGAGGATATGCTGGCTACTTATTTCACCAAAATAACAAATCTTTGGACAGTGAACGTCTGACCTTTGACGGCGGGATCACCAGCCGTATCGGTCGTTGCAACGTGACGGCTGATGCCAATTATCAGCGGGGTCTGAGCAGGTTCGAAGACATTGTCCTGGGTCCGACCCTCACCAATATTCTGGAGGTTGAGCGCCTATCCTTGGACGGCAAATGTACGGGTAGCACCGGAATTGGCGTTAACGCCAAAATCTCTCGTGACTGGGCCAATAATGACCAGGCTCTTCTGCGTCCGCAGGACTATCAGGCCACGGCCTATTCAACGGGTTTGACCTACGCAAAGCCGAGACTTGGTGCCCTAAATCTGTTCGTTAATCACCAGAGAACCGAATACATTAACCGCGTGGTGATTTCGGGCGCTACCGACGGTTACGACCTCGACGCCTTTGGTGTTTCTTACGAGCGTAATCTCGGTGCCCGGATCAGCGGTTCAGTGTCTGTTGGCAGTTCAAAGGTCAAGTCCCTCGCCCCAACGACCCCCTCGTCGCCAAAGGTTACCTTTGATGGACTGACCTATTCTGCGGACCTGAACTACAATCCCAGTCGGCGAATGGGAGCCAATTTCGCATTTGATCGACAGGTTCAGCCCTCACAACGCGCGGGCAACTCGTTCGATGTTACGACAAGCTACCGGCTTTCCGGGCGATACGACCTGGGAGACCGCTTTACGGTGAACCTGGGTGCTGAGCAACGCGAGGTCGAGTCTCAGGGCCTTAAGGTCTTCGCCAGTAATCTGACAAATTCTCGCGTTAAGACAGTATTTGGCAGCGTGGCTTATCGTCAGAGTCGAAGGCTGAGCCTGACGTTAGACGCTGCTCTTGATAAGCGGGAGACGAACGACGTCCGGTTTGACTACGACAATACCCGCGTGGGGCTGACGGCTGGTGTGCGCTATTAATTGGTCTATCGAAGGCGAGAAAATGGGAATGCGAACTGCTGCTCTTAACGTGATTGCATTGTGCTTGGCTGTGTGCGTCGCGACGACGGCAACGGCTCAGCCAAGCCTATCGGTGCCACCGGTGGTCCCGACTTCGCCACCGAGCACTGCGACCGGGGCGGCAGCCGAATACCTCCTTGGCCCCGAGGATGTCATCGACATTGAAGTCGTTGGCCAACCGGACAGAACCCGTGCCCGGGTTTATTCTGACGGGACGATCCAAATCAATTTGGTCGGCAAATTGTCGGTAGCGGGTAAGACCGCTCGGCAATTGGGCGAGGAGATTGCGGCGACCTTGAGGGCTGGGGGCTTCTACGCCAATCCGGTGGTCAACATCGAGGTTTCCTCCTACTCTAGCCGGTATGTCACGGTGTTAGGCGCGGTCGGTGCGCCCGGTCTGGTGCCGATCAATCGCGCTTACCGCATGTCTGAGATTATGGCTCGTGTCGGCGGAATTCAGGAGCGCGCTGCAGACTACCTGATCGTTCGACCCGAAACCGGGCCTGAAAAGCGGTTTTTCATCGAAAAACTTGCCACGGGCGATGCCAGCGAAGATCCGTTCGTGACGGCTGGGGATAAGATTTTCGTTCCAGTCGCCGACGTATTTTACATCTCTGGCCAAGTCGGTAATCCTGGGAATTACACCATGAAAACTGGCATGACGCTGCGCGAAGCCATCGCGCGCGCTGGCGGATTGAGCGAATCTGGCACGGATCGAGGCGTGTTGGTCACGCGGGTCGGCAAGAAAGTCAAATTGGACGTCAACGCAAAGGTCGAGCCCAACGACGTGATCGTCGTTCGCGAGCGATTGTTCTAGAGCGGCCGGAGGTATCGAATGAGCATTTTTCAGTTTCTGACAATCCTATGGGCATACCGTTGGCTGACGGCCGCCACGACGATTGCAACCCTTGTCGGAGCCTTTATTGCGCTGCTTATCGTGCCGCCTAGTTATGAGGCCAAGACCCGGGTGATGCTCAACACCTTGCGGCCTGACCCGGTCACTGGAGAGGTGATCGCCAATGCCAATTCACGGACCTATATGGCCACCCAGATGGAATTGATCCGCGACTACGACGTCGCCGGACAAGCGGTAGATACTCTAGGTCTGGCCTCAAGTCCGCAATATATCCAACAGTATCGAGCTGCTAAAAATAACGATGTCGATATTCGCCGATGGGTGTCGCAAAAGGTTATTGATCGGACGGAGGTGGGCGCTGTCTCTGGCACCAACATTCTGGAGATTTCCTACCGCGCGACTACGCCCGGTGAGGCCAAGGCGATGGCTGACAACCTTCGTAACGCTTACCTCGACAATGCACTCCAGTCGCGTCGCAAAGAGGCAACCAAGGCCGCTGATTGGTACACGCAACAGGCCACTCAGGAGCAAGCCTCCTTGAATGCCGCTGACGCCGCCAAGACTGCCTACGAAAAAGCGAATGGCATCGTGATGCAGGGCGACAATTCAGACGTAGATACCGCGCGCCTGAGAGCGCTCTCAGGCCAGGGTGGGGTCGGGGGCGGAATGATCGCAATTGCCCCACCATCGGCAGCGTCAATTGAATTGGCCGCGTTAGACTCGCAGATCAGCCAGGCCTCTCAGAGCTTAGGCCCAAATCACCCCCAGATGCAGGCCATGCGCGCCCGTCGGGGCGTTGTGTCTCGGATCGCCGCGCAAGACGCTTCAGCTGCATCTCGAGCAGCCTCGAATGCGGCAGGTGCGGGAGCTGGCGCGCTTGATGCTGCAGTACGTGCCCAGACATCACGGGTTATTGCCAAGCGCGAACAGATCGAGCGTTTGAACCAACTCCAAGCTGAAGTGAACTTGCGTCGAGAGGCCTTCAACAAGTCGATGATGAGGATTGTCGAACTCCGCAAGGAAGCTGGCATTGCTGATACCGGCATATCTTCGCTAGGCGATGCGGTAACACCACAACAACCCAAATTCCCAAACAAGCCTTTAGTCTACGGCGGATCTCTTGGTCTGGGCGTTGGCCTGGGATTGGTGTTGTCAGTTCTAGTCGAGATGTTCGGTCGGCGTGTTCGGTCGGCTGAAGACCTTCGCTCGACGCTTGATGTTCCACTTCTGGCAATTATCGCCACACGACCGACCCGAACTGCCGCCTCGACCCGGCCGAGCCTGAACTGGCTCCGTCGTCGGCGGGCGGTGCAGGCGTGACCCAAGGAGCCCTGATGGCTAGTGAAGCTCATACAAACCTACCCCAACTTCGGGATCCGCCCACTTATTTACTGTCGCGCTCGATCGTGAGTTTGTCGGACCCAAATGGTGGCCCGTCTGAGGCCATCCGGTCACTTCGAACCCACATTATGGCCAAGCACATCGATGCTGGCCGTCGGGCACTGGCCGTGTGTTCCGCCAGTTCCGGGGTTGGCGCAACCTATGTCGCAACTAATCTTGCGGTAGCCCTATCCCAAATTGGGCTAAAAACACTGCTGATAGACGGTAATCTTAGGAATCCTGGGGTCAGCGAAGTCATCCGCCCCTCCGTCGACGGGCCGGGTCTGTACCAATGCCTAGCCTCAGACGAGGACTATGGGGGTTTCATTGATGCCGATGTTGTTCCCAATCTGTCGGTTATGTATGCGGGCGGTGCCGCCCCTAATCCGCAGGAACTCTTGGCGCAGGACCGGTTCGACGCGCTGATGAGCTTCTGCCTTCGCGACTTTGAGCTGACGATCGTTGACACCCCCCCTGCGAATGCCTGTTCGGATGCCCGTCGGATCAGTACCGTGCTCGGATATAGTATGGTCGTGGCCCGGAAAGACACGTCTCGCGTCAATGATTTGAAAACGCTCATCAGCGAGATTCAGGGTGACGGTGGTCGTGTCATCGGCACGGTCTTGAACGAGTTCTGAACCCATGGCTTCGCCAAGCACTTCGAGTCTTCGGGTACCGTCGCTGCCCTCAATTGGTTTTTGGCCCGTCGTGCTGGGCCTTGCCGCGCTCGCGATCCCGACAATTATGTCCCTCGGCCAACAGGTCTGGTCTAAGGAATCTGGCGCTCATGGGCCGATTGTCTTGGCCACTGGGATATGGCTGGTGTGGCGAAAGCGCCAAGAAATGCTGTCGCTTGCGGAGCCGGGGAAGCCCTGGCTGATCGCTCTTGGACTAATTGTATCGCTACCCTTCTACGTCTTCGGTCGCGCCTACGATTTCATGATCCTGGAGGCTGGCGGTCTCTATGGTGCCTGCATGACGTCGCTCTATGCGTTCGTGGGTTTGCGCGCGATGATGAAGACGTGGTTTCCGCTATTCTACATGGCGTTTCTGATCCCGCCGCCGGGTTGGCTGATGGATCAGATCACCTCGCCGCTGAAGCTGTTTGTGTCAAAAATTGCGACGGATGGTTTGCAGTTATTTGGCATCCCAATATCGCGACAGGGCGTGACCCTCGTTGTCGCCCAGTACCAATTGCTGGTCGAAGACGCCTGCTCGGGAATGAATTCACTGATTGGCCTCGTCGCAATTAGCCTTTTCTATATCTACCTCCTGCGCAACGCCTCCTGGAAATACTCGCTCTTCCTGATCTGTTTGGTCATCCCCATTGCTATTCTGGCGAACATCATCCGGATCGTGATCCTGGTTCTGCTCACCTACTTCTTTGGCAATGCCGTGGCGCAGGGCTTCCTGCATGAGACGGCAGGCATGGTGTTGTTCGGCACGTCGCTGCTGCTCGTGTTTGTGATCGACAACCTGATTTCCAGATTCAGACCTGCAGGGGCAAAGGCATGATCTCCCGCCGCAACTTGCTGATTGGCGTGTCTTGCGTGGCGGCAGCTGGAACGGCTTGGCAGCTAAAGCCGCAACGCCGACTGTCGCTGCTCGGCAAGAAGAAGATGGAAGCGATCATCCCGCGCGTCATGCAAGGCTGGACCTCCGCCAGCTCTGAGGGCTTCGTAAAGCCGAAACTTCAAGGCTTGGCAGCGACTCTCTACAGCGAGGTGGTGGAGCGGAGCTTCATCAGCGCAGACGACGGTGCAGATGTGATGCTGCTGGTCGCGTACGGCGGCACCCAGGGCGATGTCGTGCAACTCCACAGACCAGAAGTTTGTTATCCTGCCCTTGGATTCTCAATCCAATCAAAAAAGGCCGGGACGGTGAGTATCTCGAATCTCGCCAGTGTGCCGGCGGTCAGGATCGTAGCGACGGCCGGCGAGCGGACCGAAAACATTGTCTACTGGACTCGGCTTGGCGAGGACTTGCCGACTGACGGCACGGAGCAACGGCGCATCCTCTTGAAGGACGCGATGGCAGGCTTCATCCCCGACGGCGTTCTCGTCAGAGCATCTATTGTCAATTCTGATTCTGCCGCTGCATTTAAGGCACTGGACCGGTTCGTCCCTTCACTCCTGGCCGCGATGAAGCCTGATGATCGGCCTGCATTGATCGGGACCAAACGCGCGAAGGCCGTGATCTAAGCCCTGTGGGGGGCTGCATGCCGACTTGCAGCTTGGCTACGCCATTTCAACATGGCGGCGCCGGCCCAGAAGATCTCGATTAGGCCGAATGGCCATGCCCCCTGCATGAATCCGTAAACAGAGGCTGCAAGGTTGCTCGCAGCAAATCCCAACGTCCACCATGGACTGCGAGACTCCAACGCGTAGCACAATAGGCCGCAGGTCACGGCGGTCAGCCCGAATACGGTCAGACCGTCAAATGCAAACGTTGCCGTCATTTGGCCTTCCGCAGGCTTGGGCTGTCGAAGTCGATGTTCTTGGCGGGCACCACCTCCAGATTTGGAGCTCGCTTCCGAAGACTTTCGGCAAATACACCCGCATCCCCGGCGATGACAATTGTGCTGAGGGAAGCATCGAAGTGCTGTTTAGCAAATCGCTGAACCTGCTCTGCACTTACCGCCTCGACCTTCTCAGCATAGGCATTCATCTCGACCAGAGGCACGTCATAGAGGGCCAAACTCCCTAGCGTGTTGGCCAAACCCTCAGTGGTCGCCAAGTTGCGTCCATAGTTGCCAATGAGGTTCGACTTTCGCGACTGCAGTTCGTCAAACTCTGGGGGCTGGGAGGACATGCGGTTCAGTTGCTCCAGGATCAAATCGAGCACCTCGACGGCGGTTTCATTCTTGGTTTGAGCCTGCGCTCTAAAGGTTCCGGTGGTGCGTCGGGTTGAGAGCGCAGAGCTGGCTCCATAAGATAAGCCACGCTTGACCCTAATCTCGGCATTCAACCGTGCTGAATAGCCACCCCCTAGAACAGAGTTAGCGACAATGCCTGGATAATAGTCGTGATCATCTCGGGCAATGCCCACCCTGACCACGGTGACGGCGGCCTGTCCCGTCCCGGGCAAATCTATCGCGATCGCGCGTGCAGGTGCGCCAGGATTGATCATCGGCTGGACTGGTTTGGGTTCAGGCGGTGACTTCCAAGAGCCAAATAGCTTTTCAGCCAGCGCGAAGCCTTTGTCAGGGCTGATGTCACCCGTCAGCACCAATACGGCGTTGTCGGGTCGGTAGTAGCGTCGGTGAAGCTTGCCCAAATCGACAACGCTAAGCTTTGCCAAGGAGGCTGGCGTCCCCTCCGTCACATGTCCAAACGCTGTGTTCGCAAACAACAATGGGCCGACGGCGAACCCTGCCAACGCACCGGGCTGTTCATATGAGACCGAAAGGCCGTCGAGGCTTTGAGCGCGCTGGCGCTCCAGCTCTTCGGCCGCAAAGGTCGGATGTTTTGCGACATCGGCCATGATCGCCAGCGCCGCGGCGAGATTGGAAGGCATTACGTTCAGGCTGATGGAAGCTGAATCCTGACTGCCGGAAGACTCCAGCGTGGCCCCCAGCGCCTCGGTCGCAGCCGCGATTTGCGGTGCGGTCTTGGCTTTCGTGCCTTCAGTGAGCATTCCTGCCGTCATGCTTGCCGCCCCGGCTAGCCCTTCCGGATCGGCCCAAGCTCCGACCTTGATCGTCAAGTTGGCGGTCACCAGAGGCAGGTCGGAGGATTTCGCGACAACAACACGCAGACCATTGGCCAGCGTCCTTTCGGCAGGGATCGGCAAGACCGGCGCGACGGGTTTGCCTAGGGGTGGCGGGGCCAGCCTCTGGTCTAATGCCGCCAGAGCGCTGGTCGGACCCGTGTACTTCACCGACGCGACGACGGGAACTGGGTCGTCATTTGCGGTCTCGCCCTTCGGGCGTTCGCTTTCAGCCCGATACCGCAGTGTCATGCGACGATCATCAGCCAGATAGCGGCGTGCGACACGACGAACATCTCCAGCAGTCACCGCCTGCAGTCGCGTCAGGTCTTGATTGGCTCGAGACGGGTCGCCTTCGGTCGATAGGGCATAACCTATGGCAAAGGCCCGACCCTCGATGGTTTCCCGCTCCCGCAGTTTTGCGGTGATCAGCTCATTCTTGGCTTCCGACAATTCCTCAGGCTTAGGTGGCGCATCGCGGAGCTTTTTTACTTCGGCCAAAAGGGCTCGCTCGCCCTCTTCCAGGCTGTGCCCGGAGGCCATGACCGATCCGACCACAAACATTCCGGGATGTTGCGGCAAATCGGCAAGGGAGAACGCTTGGGCCGAGATCTGCTGGCGATAGACCAAACTATTGTAGAGCCTCGAAGACTTTCCCGAAGACAAGATCGCATCCAGAACGGCAAGGGCAGGTGCGTCTACGTCAGCCGCCTTTGGGCCGAGCCA
>JANPNB010000517.1:0-12400 GCA_031427275.1 Alphaproteobacteria bacterium
AGGATTTCCCCACCAAGCCTGTCTATATCCGCGGCACCGGCGAAAGCGTGGAAACCCCCCTGGTCAGCCAGATGGAGGATTTCAACTCGTCCAAGGCCTTCCGCGTCTCGGGCAAGAAAGCCTTCGACGAGGCCGGCATCAGCCACAGCGACGTGGACCACCTAATGATCTACGACGCCTTCGCCCACCTACCGCTCTACGGCCTGGAAGACTTAGGCTTCTGCAAACCCGGTGAAGCCGCCGGTTTCATCAATGACCGCCACACTGCAATTGGTGGCAAATTGCCGCTCAACACCAATGGCGGCGGCCTCTCCTACATGCACTCAGGCATGTACGGCATGTACGCTTTGCAAGAGAGCGTGCGCCAGTTGAGAGGCACCGCAGCCGCCCAAGTCCCCGGCGCAAGAATCAGCGTCTCCCACGGCGTAGGTGGCATGTTCGCCTCCAGCGGCACAGTGATCTTCGGCAACGAAAAGTAGCAGAGTTTCCGTTACTTACCGCAGTTTATGCTGCACCTATGCTGCAGGGCATGGGTGCAGCATTTTTTGCATTTAGGTAGTATGAAAACATGATGCTGAAACCCGGCCAGCGAACTACTCTTGCCAAAGAAATCTCGGCCCGACTTGCCAGTGAAGAATGGGCAATCATCGATCTGACACTACAGAATTTTAGCCTGCCGACGGAAGATCAATGGCAAGGATCAAAGCTCCAGTACATTATAGAACACGTCAAGCAAGCGGATGACGAAATTCTTGTAGATCTTGCTAAGCATCTTTCGTTTGAAATCGAGCATGAAGAAAAGAGTAGGATTGAGCCAGCATTTTGGCAGAAGGATATGTTTCGCCTATTTATTTCCCACCTGTCTTCCGAGAAGAAATTCGTGGCTGAAGTACAAGAGGCGTTACTCGGATTTGGCATCTCTGGGTTCGTTGCTCACGAGGATATTGAGCCAAATACGGAATGGCAGAGCCAAATTGAAACGGCGCTCGCTACTTGTGATGCGTTGGTAGCATTTCTACATCCGGGTTTTCACGAGAGTCTTTGGACCGATCAAGAAATTGGCTTTGCGATGGGTCGTGGAGTGCCTGTTTTCGCCGTTGGCGTTGGCGCGGTGCCCTACGGCTTTATTGGCAAGTTTCAAGCGTTCAAGGGGGCCAACAGAACTCCTCTCCAACTTGCGCGGGACCTCTTCGATGGCTATCGCAGGAATAAGCGGTCTCAAGCTAAGATTGCATCCGTTATTGTCGGCCTATTCGAGGAGAGTCATTCATTCGCCGCTGCCACCACTAGAATCAAATACCTAGAGGAATTGGAATATTGGGAGCCAGCGTTCTCCCGGCGGATCAAAATGGCCGCCAAAGTGAACGGACAAATATCAGGTGCCTGGGGTGTCCAGGCTCAGGTCGACCGGTTGGTAGCGAGCCGGTCATGACCCCAATCGGCAGCATCTATCGCAGCCAAGGTCAATGCGGAGCGTCCGCGGAATAGATGCACGATTAACCCACCCGCCCAGGTCGCCGAACCAAGTCATCCATTTGTCGCGCACCACGCAACACGCGCCAGATCGCGATCCCGTCTCCCTCCGCCAACGGTTCATAGAAAATCACATAGGACCTAACAATCAGCATGCGCGGACTGCCACTAAACTCTGAAGGCACCGCACCCATCTGAGGCGCATATGACGCGGCGTCCATGGCACCAAATATCCGGCCAAGAGCCGATCAGCGGTCGCCTGCGAGCTCTCGGCGGCGACGTACTCCCATATCTGTTCCAAATCGGCGGCCGCAATTGGGGAGCGAAGAATGCGAGCCATGTCAGGCCGGTCTAACGCTTGGCCCGATACCCAGCCAGCAACTCGTCCAGTGGCTCTAGAGGCACCGCCTCGCCTCGCGCAATCTCCTCGCGCCCAATCGCCAACGCCGCAGCGTCTTCGTCATGATTGGCCGCCAGATGCCGGTCGATGTCGGCATCCAGCACCGTGGTCGGTTGCGTGATCGTTGCCTTGGCACCCATGATCGGAGGATAGCAGGCGGCATTCGTCGCGCCAATATCCGAGGAAGCCTCGACGAACCCACCGGCTCAAACCGCTTCGTTCGTGCTTTTCGCGTCGTTCGTGGACAACTTCTCTGCCAGCCTTGCAGTGCGAGCCGCCGTCATGCGGTGCAACCTCGCTTCATCGATGGGAGGGTTATCCGGGTCGGCTAGAGCAGCGGCTTCAATCTCAGCATCCGTCATAGCCGCCAACCGCGAGAGTTCGTCGGGCGGCGTAGCGAACGTAGCGCCGCGTCTTGGATCATAACTAACGATGCTCATTCATCGCCCCCCTCAAACCAACTGCAAGGTCACGCGCTTGCCGCATGCCTTGGCATAGCGCCGGATGGTCTCGAGAGTCGGCGAGTGCTTCGGGTCGCGTAGCGAGCTCTCCAGGCGGGATACGGCGCTCTTTGAGGTCCCCATGCGCTCGGCTATCTCCTCCTGAGTCAGGCCAGACTGTTTGCGGGCCTCCAATAGAGATCGCAGCGCGGCATATTCTTCTGCGCCAGCCTCCCACGCTTCGCGAAAGCCGGGCCGCAGCATCGCCTTGGCCAGCGCCGCTTTCCCATCGTGACGGACGGGCTTGAATCCCTCGTCGCTCATGACTGCGTTTCCTTCAATCGTTTACGAGCCAACTTTAGGTCCCTATCGGGCGTTGCCTGGGTCTTCTTCACAAAGCTATGCAGGATCACCAATTCCCGACCCACCTGCGTGCAGTAGAATGCCCGACCGATCCCTTCTGGACCTTTGCAGCGTAACTCGAACAGTCCCCCACTCATGGCACGTGAATGCGGCATGCGCAGGCCCAGGCCAAATTCCTCCAAGAGTTCCAGCATGCGGAGGTAGTCGGCATGGATTCCGGCAGGCCACGCCTCAATCTCGCGCTTCACGCGATCATTGAAGTAGAGAACCGTCCACATCAGCGATGGTTATCATATTTGTGAACTTGTGTCGAGCTCTAGCTTTGCACAACAACGCGGCACCGTTCAAGCGCGATGCAAGCTCTGCAAACCCTGAAATTCACCGACCACCGCCGGCGTCACGCCTTTGATGCCGAGCTAAGCGCCCCCCTCAATCAAATATGTCGAACAGGTCGAACCGGCGCTTCTTGTGGGTTTCGTGGGCGAAGCGGGGCTTGTCGCCATAGGACCTGGAGTCGCCGTAGCTACGCCGATCATCATCGTCATCATCATCGTCGCGTCCTCGGCCAAAGCCTGGGTTGGGACCAGCCGCTGACCGCTCCGGCGCGGTGCCGGCGACAAGCTTCTCTAACTCTCCCCGGTCGAGCCAAACGCCGCGACAGGAGGGGCACATGTCAAACTCCACGTCTTGGCGATTTACCGGGGACATGGCGGTGTTGCAGTTGGGGCAAAGCATCAAAGGCATAGGATTTCCTCCAGATCTAGACCGGACGCCGAACGGGCGTGGTCAGGTCGAATTCGGCGGGGTCGAGCTCCAACAACTCACAGATCCTCAAGATGGATTGGCGCTCCTCGCCGTCAAACCCACCATCGGCGGCGGCCACGTCACAGGCCGCCCTGGCCAATAGCCGCGCGGCCTCAGGTCGCGACCTTAGCTTGGCGATGGCCGTCTCGGCGTCGGCTTCCGCCCCGTCCAGATCCTGCTCGAAGTGTGCAATTCGCGTCTCAAAGGCCAACAGCACGTCCTGCGGTCCAAAGGCGTGGGCCGCGTCCAAACCGCCAATCCGCTCGACCAACTTACGCCGCTCGTCTGGCGTCACCCAGCCATCGGCATGGGCCACCAAGGCGCAGGCCGCGACCAGGGCATCCATTTGCACCTCGTCGCCGGGGGTCCAGGCCGCACGGCGAAGGCTGATCGCGCTAACGGTTTCGCGGGGACGGGGCATGGTGAGGATCTCACTTTCGGGGATGGCCTGCGGCCAGGTTGAGTTTGGTCGGATTTGGGCGCGGGAAAGGCGGCCGCGGCGCAGACGGCGCGCTGTTGGCTCGGTCATCGGTTGGGCAATGGGGTTCAAACTTCAGCTCCTCATGTCGAGGGTGCTGTTTGCGAGGTAAACCTTGGACCCAGCATCGAGCACTCTCGATGCGGTCCGACATCACGATCACCACGATCGTCAGAGGGGCCCGGCCCGCGTGTCTAAGTTAGGCAGGCTCGTGGCGCATGCAAGGTGCGCCGCGATGAGAATTCTCAATCTCTGCAATCGAAAACGGTGATCATCGGCTAGGTCCAATTCCAAGAACCAAGTCGCCGCCACAGTGCACATCGCGGCTGGAATCGCCCGCTAAACTTACCGGAACCTGTTCTCAAATGTGGCGTTGGTCTTCCAGGCTCTAACCTCCTGGGAGATAACGAGATGAACAAGAACAAACTCGAAGGCACCGCGCGCGCCATCTCCGGCAAGATCAAAGATGTGGCCGGCGGCCTCACCGGCAATCACAAATTGCGCGCTGAGGGTGCACTCGAAAATGCGGTTGGCACCGTGCAAAGTGCGGTCGGCAAGGCCCAAGACAAACTCGCCAAATCCAATAAGCCCTAACCCAAAAGTCCTCCCAATACGGCCGCGGCGTCGGGCCGCGATCATCCAAGGAGCAACAGGATCGTGCGGTCTCAAGCGACACTTTGGCTGATGATTTGCGTCCTGGGCCTTAGCGGTTGCTCTGTGTTCGCCGCGCGCCCTCAGGCAGACTTGGCGGCGACCAGCCTATGTCGCGATGTCGCATTTGGCATCTATTTTCAACCTCGCTCCTCAAGCCTCAGCCGCGAAGCGCGACAATTATTGAAAGCCCAGATCAAGAATATGGCGGGCTGCCAGGTTACTGCGGTTGATGTTTTGGGCTTGGCGGATGCCTCGGGTGATCCAGCCGCCAACCACATCTTGGCACAGCGTCGCAGCGACACAGTCACCGCAGCTCTCGCCAAATATGGCTTTAGCCAGGTCAAGTTTATGGCTGCGGGTGATCACGGGGCCATAACCTCAGCCGGAGTTATCCGCCCGATGCGGCGCCGAGCCGACCTGATCTTCCACCTTACGCCGCGTGCCTAAGAGCCTGACCTTCGGAACCAAAGCCAACCTTCCCGAGTTGGTTTGACAGGGCAGACGCGCGGCCCCTTGAAGGAGAATGATCATGGCGGACCGGCAAGAGCCGATGTCAACACGCGAGGCCGTGTACCTTGATCCAGAGACGGAACGAGATGAGCGTATCATCCGTGCCAAGATCAATGCCGATCATGACCACGCGCTACGCCACCAGGGTAACTCTCATCTGTTGCTGGGCATCGTCATCGGCGGCGTCATCACCATGGCTGCCACCGCTTTTTTCGCCCGCGAGTCAGGCTCGTTTGCCAAGGCCGGTGCCGCGGTCGATAGCCAGATCAACACCACCACATCCGAGACGCAAGGTGCCGCTGCCGATGCCGTGCGTTCCGTGGGCAGTGCGGCGCGGGACACCGGCAACAACGTCGATCAGAAGATGTCCGACATCGCCAACAAGACTGAGTCCAAGCCGAACTAAAACTTCGTCGAAAAAGGACTTCATCAACTCTTGGGATTTCCAAACATGTTCTATTGGGCCGCCGTATTTCTAGTCATCGCTGTGCTCTCAGGCCTTATCGGATTTGGCGCGATCGTGTCGCTTTCCTTCAGCTTTGCCAAGGTCGTATTCGTCCTGGCGCTGGTGCTGTTTGTGCTTAGCGCGGTCTTCGGCGCTCGAGGCCGCAACCTTCGCTGATTAATCTGCTTTTGGCGGCTACACGATGGGACGCCACGGAGGGATCGGAGATTAATTCGGCAGGAATTGAGCGCGCTTTGCATGGATATTGCGAAACGGAAACCTAATGCCCACCGACGTTATCGCGTTCTTTTCGCTTTGAATGTCCAGCGGGCCGCCGAGCTGTTGGGCCAGGGCCTCAATCATCACGCGGATGGATTCACGCCAGACCTTGTCACCAGAGGCGAATGTTCCGCCAACGATCTTAATGCGCAGGGTTACGTCGTCGCCTTCGCGCGTCAGGCCAATACTCACAGCTGGCGAAGCGGCAGTGGCTTCAATATCTGCCACCGTCGCCAACAGCACCTCCACGACCAGAAGCGCGAGCGGGATCGCATCATCCAGCGGCAGGCTGACATCCTTGGCATGCACATCGACGATCTGCAGCGGCGCGCCAAACACCCTGCTTTCTGCAACATGCAGGATCAGGGACTTCAAAGTGTCATCCATGTTCACGGTCGCCCGATGGGGCGCGTCGTCAAGGGTCTGATAGACCATGATCATGGCCGTCACCCGCACGCGTAGGACCTCTAAAACGGTCAGAGCCGAACGGACGCCTACCGAACGGGACGTCACATCAATCAGTGAGGAAACCACCTGCAGCGTATTGCGAACGCGATGTTCGATCTCGCGCTGCAGCCGGTTATTTTCAACCAGCAATTCAGCATGCGAGAGGGAGGCCATCGCCTCTTGATCAAGGTTCAAGATGACATCGCTCCAGGGTTCGAAAGGCGATCAGCATCCGATATCATCCGGTCAACAATCCCGGTGGCCGGTATTGATAGGCGGCTGTTGGACCGTTTGCCCATCAATACCACCAGAGTGGCGCGAGCCCGCGATACTCGGCTCTTAATGGTTCCGACTGCGACCCCAGCAATCGCAGCGATTTCTTCGTAATTGAAACCACCGGCCGAGATTAGGATCAGCGCCTCGCGCTGCTCAATCGGCAACTTGCGCATGGCGGCCGAGACCTCGGCGAGCTCCAACGCTGTTTCGACGTTTTCGGGTGCCTGTGCGGCCCGCTCATAACTGGTTTCGTCCAGCGGGCTCAGCCGACGATCCTTACGCCACGTCGAATAAAAGGCGTTGCGCAGGATCCGGAAGGTCCAGGCCTTGAAGTTTGTATCGGCGATATAAGAGTCCCGCGCCGCCCAGGCCTTCATCAGGGTTTCCTGAACCAGATCATCGGATTGGGACGGGTTGCGGCACAGCGATCGCGCAAAGGCCCGCAAAGCCGGAATCACCGTCACCAAGTCGGCTTTGAACTGCCGCATGGCGGCTTCTGCATCGACGGGCTTGGCAACCTGGCGCGCGCTCATGACTCGATCTCTCGGCGTTCCAGTTCGTCCAACAGGGCAATCAGATCATCGGGCACGGGTTCAATCAGGATGGTCTGAAATTGCTTTCGCAACGCCTCGCCGATCACTTCGCCTTGCTTGCGGCGCAGGGCAATCTGCGGAGGCGGCGCGGGAACGCGAGGCGCGCCGCTTTGACCGTCGACACTCAACAAATTGCCGGTCCTATTCTTTTTCTTGTCAGACACAGCATCAATCTCGCGTTGCGCCTGACCGCTTAGCAGACATTGTGGGAACCTTACGTGCGTATTGGCGTATAGTTCCCAAATATCGCGATAAACTGTCTGAGTTCCCGGGAAAGACCATCAATGACGAAGGCTCGGCAGATTGCTGCGGATTTACCTTTTTTGCGACGCTACGCGCGGTCCCTGACAGGCGATCAAAAGCGCGGTGACACCTATGTGCGCGCGACGCTCCAAGCGATCCTCGACGATAAGGTCGAGCTGAACGCTGACTTGGCATCTCGCGTGGCGCTCTATCAGGTTTTCCACGCCATCTGGGATAGCAGCGGCGCTGCGTTGGATCAGGCTGCCGAAAGCGCGCTGCGCTCTGACGCCACCCTGCAAAAACTGTCGCCCTCTGACCGCAAAGCGTTTCTGCTGACAACCCTCGAAGGGTTCAATCTGAAAGAAGCCGCCGAGATCCTGGCGATGAGCCAGTCAGACGTTACCCGCGACATCGCTTCGGCCCATGCTGATATCGACTCTGCCCTGAAGACCCGAGTTCTGATCATCGAGGATGAGCCGATCATCGCGCTCGATATTCAGGCCCTGGTGAAGGAGTTGGGTCATGAGGTCACCAGTATCGCTCGAACCCGAACCCAGGCCGTTGCCGCCGCCAAGGCTGATCCTCCAGGCTTGATCCTGGCCGATATCCGTCTGGCGGACGACAGTTCCGGCATTGATGCCGTCGCCGACATTCTGTCGGTGCACCATGTGCCGGTCATCTTCATCACCGCTTTCCCCGAGCGCTTCTTGTCGGGCGAGCGGGTCGAGCCAACCTACCTGATCACCAAGCCGTTCAAGCCCAACACCGTAAAGGCGGCCATCGGCCAAGCTTTGTTGTTTCAGACCTGATCTTTGATCGAGATTCTTGCAACCATCTGCGCTGAGCGCAGTTGTTGACCTGTCCCGATCTTGGGTCGTCGCAAGGAAAATTCGATGAACGAAGACACAATGAAAGGTCAATGGAAGCAACTTGTTGGCGAAGCAAAGCGTCAATGGGGCAAGCTGACCGACGATGATCTGCTGCGTGCAGAGGGCGATGTTGAAAAGCTCGCCGGTTTTGTTCAAGAGCGTTATGGCGTCAGCCGTGACGAGGCCAATCAACAAGTCAAAGACTGGCACCACAAGGTGTCGAAAGCTGCAGATAAGGCGGGTATGTGATGACCAGCGTGAAAACCAATATCGTTCCCTTGGCCCTGGTTGCCTTGTCGCTGGTCCTGGCCGGCTGCAACACCATTAAGGGTGCTGGCAGAGACGTCTCGGCGACCGGCAAGGCCGTCACTGACGCGGCGGCCGAGACCCAGGACGACATGAAGAAATAAGGCCTCAGCGCCATAAAAAAATTCCCCGACGAGCACCTGAGATCGAAGACCAAATTCAGCGGTCTCGGGAGTTCGTTCGCGGGGCCACAACTCCACATCAGACCGCGATCCGGGATAGCCATTATGCGACTTTCATACCTCATTCCTCTAAGCTTGGCGGCGATCTCGCTGGCCGCTTGCACGCCCAAAGCTGACCAACAGGCCGAACGCGCTGCCGACCACGCGGTTGCCGCAGCCGATGAAGCTGGCGGGGCGATGTCGACCACGGCAACCAATGCCATGAACGTCACCGTTGATGCCGCCCAGGATGCCACAGCAGCAACCAAGTTGGCGGCTGACAAGGCCGCGCTAGACGCCAAGGCGGCCTCCGAACGCGCGCAACGCAACGCCTCGGCCGCCGTTCGCGAGCTTCAGAAATAGGCCTTGGGTCAACCCGAACCGGTGTCGCCGACGCCAGACCCGGTGGCCGACCTGCCGCCTCACATCGCCGTCACCGTCACCACCATGGCCAGGGTGCACTCTGAGCACCAACTGGACGCCAGCCGCCTAGATCTGGTATTTGCAAAGATTAGCCACTGGCTCGGGCATCCAGGCTTTACACTGGTGCTTACCGCCCTTGTCGCGGTCTGGGTCGGCATCAATCTGTGGCTTCAAGCCGCCGGTCGCACGGCACCCGACCCACCACCATTTCCCTTGCTGTCGGGGCTGGTGGCCTTGGCCGCGCTCTATATGACCGGCATCATTCTGACCACGCAGCGCCGCGAAGATCGCCGGGCCGAGCGTCGCGAACAGCTCACCTTGGAGCTGGCAATTGGCATCGACCAAAAGGCCTCAAAGCTCATCGCTCTGGTTGAGAGGCTAAGGCTCGACCACCCCGACCTCGTCGATCACCTCGACCTTGAAGCCAAGGCCATGTCGGCTCCCACCGACACAGAGCGCGTCCTTGATGCCATCAAGAAAACCCACGATCCTGCCGCGCCAACCGTCTGAAGGGAACATGCTCTAAGCTGGTACCGCGACGGGCGATCTACCGCGAAGCTTGGTATCGGGTGCCTTGGAGGTGTGGGTCAGTTCAACGCGTGTGCCGGGCTCCGCATTGGAGACCACCACGCTGGCTTCGAGCTGCTGGGCCAGGGCTTCGACGATGCTGGTTCCCAACCCGACCTTCTTGACCGCGTCAGGCGGCGGCATACCAACGCCGTCATCGCGCACGGCCAGGCTCCAGCCCGTGGTCATGTGGCGATAGGCCACCTCGACGCGGCCGCCAATATCACCCGGAAAGGCGTGCTTGAGGCTATTGATCACCAATTCGGTGACGATCAGGCCCAGGCTGGTCGCTTGCTGTGATGAGATGAAGTCAGGGTCTGCATCGACGTGCAGCGTCAGGCCGCGCCCACCGCTCATCATCGATGAGGCTAGGCTGTCGCACAGTTTGACGAGATAGGGTTGGACGTCCACCTGGCCAGAGCTGGGTTGTAAATGGTCTTGGACGGCGGCGATCGACATCACCCGATCATGGGCATCCTGCAGGTGCAGCCGACTCTCCTCAGACGAGACAGCGCGCGCCTTTAGCAGCAGCACGCTGGCGATGATCTGCAAGCTATTGGCGACCCGGTGCTGCATTTCCTGCAACAACACCCCGCGTTCCTCCAGCAGCTTATCCTTCTCGAGCAGCAACGCCACGTTCAGATATTCAACATGACGGACCTGCGTCACATCATTGATCATCATCAGAATGCGAGCGTCCTGCGCATCGCCGGCCACGACGCTCTGAACGCTGACCACCAACCGGTGTTCGGTACCGTCCGGGTGTGCGAGATCGGTCTCATAGTCTCCCATTTCCGCGCCACCCAGAAAGGCATTCTCGATCAGCATGTTCAGCTGCGGGATCCACCATTCGCCAGACCCAAGCTCAGCTAAGGATCGACCGATCGCGTGATCTGGCCGCAACCGGAAGGTTGAAAAAAAGCTAGCACTGGCCGCGATCAGCTTGGGCTGACCGTCAAAGAGCAAGAGCGGCACATGCGAGGTCTGAATCAGCGCGCGCGCCAATTTTCCCGCAGCAGCTGAATCCGGCATCCAAGGTATTCCTGGCGAGGCAAGTGTCGGGCGGGGAGCAGACACGTTCCATCAATGAAAACCGAATTCGGAACAACCAAATCCGACCTTCAGATTTTATTTAACGACTGGGGACGAGATTTTTCAATACGAAAATAAAAATGGAACCTTCTGCAATTTTCCGTATTCGTGAAACCTGCGAAATCTCGGAAGTTGCAATCAATACAAAAGGCACAACTGACTAATATTGAACCATATTTGAGAATTCGCGTTGGACATCTATCGGACAGGCATAGTGCCGCTCCAGAGGATCAATCCTATGAGAAAACATCTCTTGGTCGCCGGCCTAGCCGTCGCAACGCTTTTCCCCACCTTCGCTCAGGCGCAAGCGACCTGCCAGGAACGTCGCGACAACCGCGTGGCCAGCACCGTCGTTGGTGCCACCATAGGTGCCCTGCTGGGCAATGCCATCGCCAAGAATGATCGCACGACAGGCACCATCGTCGGCGCGGTCGGCGGCGGCGTCATCGGCAATCAAATCGGCAAGGCCAACGGCGACTGCGCCCGTGCCTATGGCTATTATGACAACAACCGGGTCTGGCACGCCAACACCCAGGGCTCGGTCCGCGCCACGGGCTACTACGACCGCAATGGCAACTGGGTCGAGGGCACGCCAAACGGCTATTACGATGCCAATGGCCGCTGGATTGTCACCGGCTCCCAAGCCACGGCGGCGGGCTATTATGACGCGCAGCGCCATTGGGTGCCGGCCTCATCGCAAGGCTATTATGACAAAAAGGGCCGTTGGGTCAGCGGCACCGCCAGCGGCCACTATGATCGCCGCCATCGCTGGATCCCAGGCCCCGCCACGGGATACTATAACAACGACGGTCGCTGGGTTTCCGGTCAACGCCCCGGCACCCGTAATGAAGACGGGGTCTGGGTCACCGATCCACAGGCCGGTCACTACGACCAAAACGGTCGCTGGGTTCGCGGTCAGGTGATGGGCTATTATGACGCCCGTGGTCGGTGGATTGCCACTTCGGCTCAGCAACAGTCGTCCAGCGGCTATAATCGCCCCGGTTGGTCAGGTGCGCGTGAGGATACCCGGGCGCGCGAAGCCTGGTTTGACCAACGCATCCGACAGGCCATCAATGACCGGACGATCTCGCGTAGTGACGGTGACTATGCCCTGCGCACCTTGGCCGCGATCAAGCGCGACGATGAGGACATGCGTCGCCAGGACGATGGGTTGAGCCCCGACGATCAGAACCAAATCCTGGCACGACTTGATGATTTGGCCCGTGAGGTTAACCTCTAAAGACGCGGCCAATGGGGTCGGTGCAGCCTGTGCCGGCCCCACACCGGGGTCCCCAACGCGCCGCAGGAGATAGGGTTTGCTTCTTGAGGCGGAACGAACATGTTGGCGTATCGACCAAGCTGACCGCGCCGCGATACTCATTGACGCGGCCGCCTATTTTGCAGCGGCGAAGTCTGCGCTCCTAAAGGCCCGTTCGACCATTCATATGTTGAACTGGGCGTTTGATCCGGAGACTGAGCTTTTTCCCCGTCTCGATGGCGACCCGGGTGCCGAGCTAGAGCTGGGGGCCTTCCTCGTCGGCCTGACCAAAGACCGTCCTGAGCTGGCCGTCCGCATC